>DATEMG010000641.1:0-11545 GCA_035275805.1 Blastocatellia bacterium | reverse complement strand
GGCGGATGTCGCTCCTCCGGAGCTTTGAAAACTATTGCGCAATTTCTATAAACATTACGCGCCTCTGGCGCTCCAGAACCTGGGAAATCGCCAGTAGTATCAACTATGATCAAGAACTTGCGGAATAGTTTTCTCGGACGGCTGACTGAACGGCTTCCGCTTTCAGTCAGGCTCAGCCTTGGCGCGGCCCTGCACGATAGTTTTCTCTTACGGCTGACCAAGCGTCTTGCGAGCGAGTTGCGACGCCTCGATCGAGAGCGGGCCGCGCGGCACGTTGATTTCATCCTTCGCTTCCGGCAATCGGACGGAGGTTTCGCGGGGCGTGAAGGCGGCTCCGACCTCTATTACACGAGTTTCGCGGTGCGCGCGCTGGCGCTCCTGGATGCGCTGGATCACTCGCGTTGTCAGGACATCGCCACGTACTTGAAAAGCGCCGCAGCCGCCAGGCGGGAATACAGCCTGATCGACCTGGTAAGCTGGCTCTATTCAGTGATTACCGTCCAATTGATCGGGAACCTGGAGCCTCTTGCAGGCGACGCGGAAAGTTTTGCCGATGAAGTAACGGCCTCTCTGGAGGCGTTCCGCCGTCCCGACGGCGGCTACGCCAAAACAAACGAAGGCGGCGTGGGCAGCGTTTATCACACTTTCCTGGTGGCGCTCTGCTATGAGTTGCTCGGAAGGTCGTTGCCCGACCTGGCCGGCGTCGAACACTTTGTTCTCTCCAGGCGGCGAGACGACGGCGGCTTCGTTGAAATTGGGCAGATGAAACGAAGCGGCGCAAATCCGACCGCCGCGGCCGCCGCGTTGCTCAAACGATTCGGATCGCTGGACGATCAGACAGTGCGCGGGATTGAAACTTTTCTGACCAGTGTAAGAGGCGATGAGGGGGGATTTCGAGCCAATACTCAGATTCCCTTCTGCGATCTGTTATCAACCTTTACAGGGTTGCTGACCGCGCACGAATTGGGTTTTGCGGAGCGCGTAGACGCCGAAAGCTGCCTCAGATATGTGAATCAGCTCGAACGTGGCGAAGGTGGATTCAGGGGCGCCGCCTGGGATGACGGGGCGGACCCTGAATACGCATTCTATGGATTGGGCGCCCTTGCGCTGCTTGGCATCGATCGCAGTTGATGAAAGACTTAGACACTAAATCTCAGTGGACGGAAAGCATCTTACCGCGTCTTCCGGCAAAGACAGGCTCACTTCAGCGCCGATCGGCGGCGGATTTTCTTCCGGCAATCGCGCTTGTTCGGCTTCGAGAATGTCGCCGTTCGGTAGCCGCACGCGCCATTGCCAGCGCAGACCATAATCAAACAGGGTTTCAAGCCGGCCCGCTAAATTTCCTCCGTTAGCATTTTGATAAAGCCTGGCGTCCTCCGGGCGGAAGAGCGCGTCGCATGGGCCGTCCCTACCCGACTGCTTCAGCTTGAATTCGCCCGCGCAGGTCCGCACGATCTGCCCGCTGCGCACACCGGCCAACAGTTTCCAGCCGAAGAACCTCGCGGCGCGCGCGCTGCGCGGGTTAAGCAATAATTCGCGCGGCGTGTCACATTGTTCAATTCGCCCGTCCAGCAAAAGCGCGATCCGGTCCGCGACCGCCAGGGCTTCGCGTTGGTCGTGGGTGACAAAGATGGTGGTAATGCGCAAACGTTGCTGCAATTCGCGGACGAGCAAACGCATTTCGCCGCGCAGGTTTTCGTCGAGAGCCGAGAACGGTTCGTCGAGCAGCAACACGCGCGGTTCAGTAACCAGGGCGCGGGCGAGCGCGACGCGCTGTTCCTGCCCGCCGGAGAGCTCATGCGGTTTGCGCCGTTCGAAACCTTCCAACTGCGTCCATTGCAAAGCCTGAGCGACGCGCGCGGCGATTTCGGTTTTCGCCATCCGCCGCATCTTCAACCCGAAGCCGACGTTCTCGGCCACGGTCATGTGGGGAAAGAGCAGCGGTTTTTGAAAGACCAGCGTAGCGCCGCGGCGTTCCGCCGGAATCGCCGCCACGGACGCGCCGTCAAACATCACGTCGCCGCCTCCCGGCGCGAGCAGTCCGGCGACGGCTTTTAGCACGGTCGTCTTTCCACAACCGGAAGGGCCGAGCAACGCCATCAATTCGGCAGGGTTGACCGACAGCGTGAGGTCGCGCAGCGCCCAGGTTGGGCCGTAATTGACCGACAACCGGTCGAGTAACAGCGCAGTCATTGTCGCAGCACCTTCTCGCGCCAATCTTTTTCCAGCCGTTCCAGGTATTGCGCGTCGAGTTCGGAAAGTTGGCGTTGCGCCAGTTCTGCGACCGACAGCGTGGCGGGTCCACGCGGCAAGGCTTCGGCGGCGGCGCGTTCCGCCGGGGTCAATGTTTCCAGCAAAAGCGGAAAGAGTGAGCCGAGCGCCCGGCCTTGATCCAACGCGTGGTCCGGCGACATCAAATGATTGATGACGACCACCGCGCCCGCCGGATTTTCGGCGTTAAATGGAACGGCCAGATAGCTGTAATTGCCGATGGTTCCCTCGTCAAAAACGAAGGTGCGCGCCGTCGCCGGGTATTCGCCGCGCGCGATGCGTTCGGACGCGAAACTCGGACCGTAACTCATCGTCATGTCAATTTCGTTGTTGGCGAACAAACGGTCGGCTTCTTTCGGCGAAGCCGGATAGGTTTCGCCATTACGCCAGAGGTGAGGTTTGACTTCGTTGAGATAGGCGACGGTCTTTTCGGCGGCGAGCTGGTAGCGCCGTTCGTCGAATCCCTCGCCGGCCCCACCCTCTCCCCCATATCGCTTCAAGTAGTAAATCAAAATGTGACGGATGAACGCCGAGCCTGTGAAATCCGGCGGCGCGATATAGGTGAAGCGTCCCGGATGCGCTTTGATCCATTCGCGCAGCTTTTCAATCGAGCGCGGCGGCTCAGCAGTGCGCGCCGTGTCGTAGGCCAGCACGAATTGCGCGCGCTGATAAGGCGCTTCGTAACCTTCGACATTCGCGCCGAAATCGCGGCGCCGCGCTTCGGCGGGAAAGCGCCCGATGTTCGGCAATTTTTCGGCAAACGGTCCCCACAACACGCCGCCCTGTTTGGCGGTACGGAAGTTCTCTCCGTTGATCCAGACCATGTCGATCGAGCCGCCGGCGGTCTTGCCCGCGCCCTTTTCGTTGAGCAGTTTGTTGACGATGTCCGCCGTGTCGCCCGCCGGGACGAAGCGCAGGGTAACGCCATATTGTTGTTTAACGGTCGCCGCCACCGCGCTCTGATAATAGCGGTTGCGCGCTTCGTCGCCCGCCCACATGCCAAAATTGACCTCGCTCCCCCTTGCTTGCGCAACAATCTCTTCCCAATGCGCGCCGTTGAACTGCTCGACGGTCAGCGCCGGGCGCGCGGGCGAGCCGGTCTTCGCGCATCCGGCCAGCTGTTGCGTGGAGGCGAGGATGGAAAGAATCGAGAAAATAAAACGGCTAATCAGGTTATCGTATTTCATCTTCGTACCTCGATGGATACTCCATCCATAGCCGCCAGGCTTGGATGGAGAGGAAATCGAGACCGGATGCGAATTGAAGGGCTTGTCCCTTCGATGAGCATACGGTTGTCTCTTGTGGTATATTGCCCGCGGTCAAAGGCACTCGACCCGTAAGGGAGAGAAACGGTTTCTGATCCTTGAGAACCAGGGATAAGAGGTTGTGGCCGGAAAACTTCGACCACGTAAAATCTCTGAAGTTGCTTGGTATTTCGCATATCAAGTACCCGACGCTCGCTTCCGGCTATATGCCGAAGGCGACGGGCCGCGCTGGATTCTCTCGAGTCCAATAGTCAACCGGCCCGAAGCAGTCCGTTCTCGGAAGTATCTTCCGGGCGTGAATACGAAACTTGGAACTGCAAGCTCCATCTACAACGCGCAAGCGTTTAGATGGAGTAGTTGACCAGTCGCAGGCTTGCCTACTTCCCCTCCTTCAAAAAACGCGCGACGGAAAAGGCGACGACCGCCGCCGGCGCCAGGAAAACGAGCGATAAGGCCGCCGCAATCGCTTCGTCGCCGCCGCGCTGAAAACCGACCAGGATGAGCGGCAGCGTCAGGATGCGCCCGCCGCCGATCAGCAGCGTTGTCAGGTACTGGCTCCACGAAATCAAGAACGCGAACGAGGCCGCCACGGCCAGCCCCGGCGCGATGGCCGGAAAAGTGACGCGCAGCCAGACATCGAAGGATCGCGCGCCCAAGGTGCGCGCCTGGGCTTCGTAATCAGGGTCCAGCCGCGAAAAGCTTCCCGTCAGCATCAGCGTGGCGTAGGGGACGGCGGAAATCAGGTGGATCAACACTACGCCGAGCGTGGTATCCGTCAACCCGTACCGCAGGAAAAGCGCATGCGCGCCCATCGTCGCGGCCAACGGCGGGGTCAGCACGGGCGCCAGCAGCGCAAATAGCGCCGCGTGTTTGCCGCGAAACTCATGCCAGGCCAGTACACGCGCCGCCGGAAGCGCCACCGCCACCGCCAGTAACGTGACGGCCAGGGCGATAACTGAACTGGCGGCCAGCGCCGGCGCCACCTCCGCAGTCGGCGAAAAAACATAGCCCCAGGCGCGGACGCTCCACACGGGCGGCGACAGAGCGGGCCAATACCAGGCTTGCGCGAGCGAACGCAACGCCAACAAGATCAACGGAAGCGCCGCCAAACCGCCGATCACCAAAAGCGCCGCGACCTGCCCAATTTTGTTCGGTGTGATTTTCAATTCTAAAGGATGAAAGGCCGTTCCAACCCGATCAACGCGCGCGTCAACCGCAGATACGCCCAGGCCAGCGCCACCGTCAACAGCGCGCTGATGACGGCCAGCGCGATTGCGCCCGGCCGCGCCGCCAAATTCACATCCAGATAACGTTGCTGCGCCACCACGGACAACATCGCCGGGTAAGGCCGCCCCAAAATGAACGGCGTTTCAAATGCGCCGAAGATAAAAGCGAACACGATCAACGAAGAAGACACGACCGCTGGCGCGACCAGCGGCAAGGTCACATGTCGAAACCGTTGCCAGGCGGAAGCGCCGAGCACACGCGCCGCTTGTTCGTATTCGTCACCAAGCCTTGCCAGCAGCGCCAGAGTCATCAGCGCAATGAACGGCGTTTCTTTCAAAACATAGGCCAGCAGAATGCCGGCTCCGTACCGATCGTTGATGAGCGCTGGAAAATCGGCGGGCTGCCGGATAAAACCGATGACGTAAGCCGCACGCGCCAGCAAACCGCTCGGGGCGATCACTGTTATTAACGCGCCCGCCATAGCCAGATGCGGCACGGACAGCGGAATCTGCAACAGCATGTTGACCGCCCGGCTGCGGCGCGCGAATTCGCGCAAGCCCAGCGCCAGCGCCAGCGCACAGGCCGCTGAAATCACCGTCGCCAGCGTCGCCAGTTTCAGCGTCAGCCAGAGCGAAGCGTAAACCTCGCGATCAGCGCTCAGCTCGGCATAGTGCCGTAGCGTGAAGGCGTTTTCGCCGGTCGGCGCGAAATAGCCGAAGCTCTGCGCAGCCGCCAGCGCCAACCCGCCGACAAACAACACTCCAATCACCCCCAACGCGGGCGATAACATCAACCAGCGGCGCGCGGCCGGCTTCATCGGGATTCGTAATTTCATTTGCTGAACCTTTGAATTGCGTGAAACCCTGGCGAGCGATTTCGCCGTATTAAGTACGGTAAAGCTCACTGAATTTCAAACGCTGAGCGGCTCAAACGATATAATACATACGGGCTAGCGCGAACAAACGAAAATGAAGGGAAACATTTTTCCATCGACTCCACTTACTTTTTCTTTTCCATACGCTTTTTGGCTGAGCAATTACGGTTTTATCTTGGGCCAGAATCGGTCAAATCCGCATAGGGGGGGCAGCACACACGCTCCTCAATTTTAGGCGGCCTGCCCTGCGATAAAATCTTTCATCCACTCACGAATTTCGTCACGAACGCGGCGGAAAATAGTATGCCGTTCTTCATCGCTTCCCACGCCTGGCGGCGGTGGGTCCTCAAAGTTTCGGTGAACGCGCACCGTATTTCCGAGGAAAACCGGGCAGGTCTCTTTTGCGTTGTCGCAGACTGTAATCACAGTATCGAATTCCTGGTCGATGAACTCATCCGCCGATTTTGACCGGTGAGCGGAAATATCAATGCCTATTTCCCGCATCACTTGAATCGCCTCAGGTCGAACGCTGCCCGGCGTTACGCCGGCGCTTTCGACTTCAAAAAGGTCTCCGCCGTCCCGCCGCAGGATGCCTTCGGCCATCTGGCTGCGGGCGGAATTTCCTGTACAAAGAATCAATACTCGTTTCTTCATCGGAAGTCCTCTCTCCACAGGACGCCGCCCTCTGAGGCGTCGGCGAGAGTCAACGCTGGGTTGAAGTGGGCCCCGGAGATGGGGCTGAAAGTCAGAATGAGGGCGATTAGCGCCGCTCCGGTCGCAATCGTGTTGGCCAGAAGGGCGATGGCGACATTACCGCCCGAAAGCCTCTCGCCCATAATGCCTGAACCGATGACGGCGCCGAGAAGAAAGGCCGTTCCGACCGCCTCGGCGGCGACTTTTCGCATGAGCGTCACAGACTCGGCCACTTGCCACTCCCTGCAATGTGTGTAAGACGTTTCATTCTCTTTGCCTCCTTAGCTGATGGGGTCAGCATCTGGTTTGAGTTTGAGCGTCATAAACGCAGCGGATGAACAGCGCGGAAGGTTCCACTCCGGCGAGTTTTGTAGGCGCTGCTCATAGTGAGATCGCTTCGCTTCCTTGAAGCCAAACTTTATCTCAAAATAGTCTTTGGCGGTGGTGGTGAGAAGAACTATTTCCCTGACACCTTCACTGGCCGCTTGTTTGATGAGTTCTCGAATGAGCTTGCCGCCGATCCACTGGCCGCGGTAAGCGGGGAGCACGGCGGCGGAACGTAACAGGCCAAGTTCCGCGTGGCTTTCCAAGCCCGCGCATCCGAGAATTGCCCCTCCGCCGCTACGCGCTACGAGAAAGCCGCCCAGATGTTCTTTGACCCCTTCGTGAGGAAGTTCCGCTTGAGTGAGAATTTCAAGCACTTCCTCCAGACATGCAGGAGTAGCTCTTTCGATAGTAACGAGTTGAGCAGTCATTTCAGCGCCCAATATTGACAAGACCTTCGGGCGCAGCGCCGCAACAAGCGGTTTCTTCCGCCCGACTTGATTCGGGGAGATCGTCTTCGAGTACGACAAAGACCTCCCATTCGTTGCCATCCGGGTCGGAAACCCAGGTCTTGTCCTGTACTGCATAGCAGCAAGTTGTCTGCATTTCGTCACGCGTCAGCAGGCCTGCTTCCTCCCATTTCCCGCGCACCGTAAGAACGTCATCGCTTGAATCAACCTGAAATCCCAGATGTGACAGCGCTCCTCGCTCAATAAACGGGGCTTCATTCAACGTGAGATTGAGGGGTGGGTTTTGAATGTCAAACTTTGCGTAGCCAGTCCGCACTTTAGACGGTTCGAGATTGAGCATTTTCCTGTAAAATTCGATGCTCACACTAATGTTTCTCACGTTGATAGCAACGTGCGGCTTTAGAATTTGCACTTCTTTTTTCATGACATTTCTCCTTTCATATTCGTTTTCGCGAATATAACAAGGAAAATACAAAAGCGAAACACATTCGTCAAGCTGAATGTGTTCTGGCGTGATAAAATCTTTCGCGTATGAAAAAGCCTGAAAAATTCGAGATGGAACGATTCCTTGTCGCGCTCTCTGATAAAACACGTCTTCGGCTGTTGAATTTAATCGGAGAAGACGAAGTGTGTGTTTGTTTCTTTGTGGAGATTTTAGGCGAACTACAGCCGAAGATTTCTCGCCATTTGGCTTATTTGCGCCGCGCTGGCGTTGTTTCGGCAAGGCGAGAAGGCAAATGGATTCACTACCGCATTACCCAACCAACTGATCCGCATGCTAAAAATATCTTGGCAGGCGTACTCGCTTGGCTCAAAGACGATAAAGAAATGCAGCGTGACCGAGCACGATTGTTGAAAGTGTGCTGCGCTCCCTCACTACCTGTGCAGCTTAGGTCAGCGCCTAAACCTGCCAGCATAGAAGCTTTGATCTAGCGGCGCATTCGCGGGGACGCTGCCTCTCAAAACTTGAAAATACAGTCGAAGAAGGAGCCATGAAAGAGCAATTCTTGTTTGGTGTCGTGTATTTAATCGCCGCGTTGATTTCAGGCGGCGTCGCTTACGGGCAACAATCTTACGGCGCCCTGCTGGGGCAAATTTCCGATCAACAAGGGGCAAGCGTCCCGGGAGCGAAAATAACCGTCACGTCGGAGGAAACGGGGCTTGCGCGCACAGTCGCGACGGACGGCGGCGGGAATTATCGTATAGGGCTGCTGGCCGCCGGAAATTACTCGATCAAAGTCGAAGCTACCGGGTTTGGCGCGAGCGAGCAAAAAGGGTTGGCGCTGCGGGTCGGAGATGAACGTCGCGTGGACGTCAGGCTCAGACCGGGAGAAGTCAGCGCATCCGTCACCATCGAAGCGCCGATTACGGACAGCGCGACATCGACGCTTTCGACCGTGGTTCCCGCGGAGCGCGTCAACGCGCTGCCGCTCAACGGCCGCCAGCTGCAGGAACTGGCGCTGACCGCCCCCGGGGTGACCGCTTCCGGCGGATTACGCTCTTCGGCCTTCAATCAATTCGGCCTGGCGACCCCGACGGACGGCAACGCCGGGGCTTTCAACGTCAACGGCGCGCCGTCGCGCGCGAACGGCTTTTTCCTGGACGGTGTGGACATCAACGTTCCTGAACAGGGCGTGATCGCCTTCCCCCCGCTCATCGAAGCCACACGAGAATTTCAGGTTCAGACCAGTCTGTTCAACGCCGAATACGGGCGCTTTTCCGGCTCCATCGTCAGCTTCGTGACCAAAAGCGGAACGAATCAATGGCACGGTTCGGCGTACGAATACTTCCGCAACGACGCGCTCGACGCGAATGACTTTTTTAACAACTCCAACGGATTGCCGCGCACAGTCTTGAAACAGAATCAATTCGGCGTGTCTGTTGGCGGGCCGATTCACCGCAATAGCCATTTCGTTTTCGGTAACTGGGAAGCCAACAAACTGCGGCAAGGCGCCGGGCCGTTCGCCAGCAACGTTCCCACAGCCGCGCAACGTTCCGGCCTGTTGAATTACACAGCCTTCACCGACGCCAACGGCAACGGGCGGTTTGACGCGGGCGAGCCTGCCCAGCCTGCCACGCTCAACCTGGCGGGAAGCGTCGCGCCCATCTCGCGCGCCGTGCTGGATGGGTTCATTCCGCTGCCGAACGCCAGCGTTATCGGGGCGAACTACATAGCCAACGGCATTCAAAAGATGGACGAAGACGCCTTTGCAATTCGCACGGACCATAGTCTGACCAGTAAGGATCAGGTTTCCGTCCGTTACGCCTATGACGATCAGCGCCAGTTCTACCCTTTCGACATCTTTTTTACCGCCGCCTCACTGCCCGCGTTTCCCTTCCCGAATCCCGAGCGCCGTCAATCGGTGGCGGTCGCGCATACGCATCTTTTCGGCTCCAGCGTGACGAATGAATTCCGCTTCGGCCTGAATCGCCAGCGCAATCCGATTCCGAACGGAACGGAGATTGATCCGGCGAGCATCGGATTGCCGAATGGCGTGATCCAAAACGAATTCGGACGCGGCCTGCCCATCATTCGCGTGACGGGCTTTGGCGGCGCGGGAGGCCAGCCGTTCACGGATAATCTGGGGGCTTCGACCACTTACCGCACGATGTTCCAGTTCATTGACAATATCTCGGTGAACTACAAACAGCACAGTTTTAAATTCGGCGGCGAAGTCCGCCGCTCTCACACCAATCAAAGCCAATATCGCCCCTTGCGCGGCGCGCTCAATTTCAGCGGGGCGCGCAACGGCCAGATCAACCAAACAGTTCCCGGCAACGCCGCCGTGGCCGCATTTGCGGATTTTCTGCTCGGATTGCCGGCGCAAATAACCATTAGTTCAGCCAATCCGACGCGCGGTTTCCGCACGACGGCTTACATCGGTTATGCGCAGGACGAATGGCGCGTGAACAGTCGTTTGGTCTTGAACCTGGGCTTGCGATACGAGATTGACACGCCGGTCACTGAAGTGAACGGATTATTGTCCAACCTGCTGCCGGGACGCGGCAACTTCGTCGTCGGCTCGGACGAACTGCCGCGCCTGCACAACATTGACAAGAATAACTTCGCGCCGCGCGTCGGCTTCGCTTACAGGGCGACGGAAGACGGCAAATGGACGGTGCGCGGCGGCGCGGGCGTTTATCACGACAACGGAACGTTTCAAGACCGGTTCCGCACGGCCAGATCGAATGCGCCCTTCGCCATCACGAACATCGTGAACCAAACCGGCGGCGCACGCACAAGTCTGGATTTCCCACTCAACAATATGGCGGCGCAAACCTTCCTCGCATTGATCGGCGGCGGCGCGGCGACGGGAGCGAGCGCGGTGGACGTAAATTACCGGACGCCCTACGCAATTCAGTACAACCTCAACGTTCAGCATGAACTGGACAACAACCTGCTTGCCGAAGTCGCTTACGTCGGGCGGCGCGGGCTGAACGCATCGCGCGTCGTCAACATCAATCAGATTGCCGCGGTGAACAGCCTGGCGGTAACGCAACTCGGACTTGCAGTCGGTTCGCGCCCATTCAACAACGCCAGCCTGCCCGCCGGCGCGCGTTTCGCTAACGACGTCATCAGCCAGCAATTCAACGGACAGGCGACCTATCATTCGTTGCAGACCCGGCTGGAACGCCGGCTGAGCAGCGGCGCATCGTTCCTTGCGTCCTACACGTGGTCGAAGTCCATCGATAACGTCAGCGGCATCGGGACCGGGGCCGACGATTTGGCGCAGGATTCCTTCAATCTGGCGGCGCAGCGCGCGGCGTCGAACTTCGACGTCCCGCACAAGTTCGTATTCAGTTCGACCTGGACGCTGCCCATCGGGCGCAAACGGCGCTTTCTCAAGGACCCCGGCGCTGTCGTCTCAGCGCTGGTCAGCGATTGGCAGATCAACGGAATTCTGACGTATCAATCGGGCCAACCCTTCACCGTCACGGTTGGCGCATTCGACGCCGGCACAGGGATATCGAATCGCCGTCCCAATCAGGTCAGCGACCCCAAAGAGAATGTCCCGGCCGGTTTTGCTTTCAACCCGGCGGCATTCGTCGCGCCGCCTGCCGGGCAGCTCGGTTCGGTCGGACGAAATGCGCTGCGCGCCGACAATTACTTCAACACCGATTTCGCCGCGCTCAGAAATTTCCGGTTTTCGCCGCTCGGCGAAGCCGGCGCGATCGAATTCCGCGCGGAATTCTTCAACCTTTTCAACAACCACAGTTTCATGCTGCCTGTGAGCTCGCTGAGCAACGCGGCTTTCGGCCGTTACGTCAGCAACTCGACCGCGCCGCGCGTTATTCAGTTCGTGGCTAAGGTGAGGTTCTGATTGGGCGCAGTACCGCGCGCGTAAGCAAGCGGCCGGCTGATCAGGTCCGTTATTAAATGCGTGTACGGATCAGTACCGCGAGCGGTAGCGAGCGCGACT
>DATEMG010000640.1:0-3823 GCA_035275805.1 Blastocatellia bacterium | reverse complement strand
GAGTTGTTTACTCGCGCTTGTTTCCTGATTGGACAGGCTCACAAACAGAGCGATTAAACAAATCGCCCCACACAGGAGACTGTGGCGCGAGTTGTTTACTCGCGCCTGTTCCCTAAGCGGAAGTCACGTCAGCGAACTTTTGAACTGATCGAGTTCGTCCTGGTATGACCCAAGTTCTTCGAGCAGGCGCAATGTCTCTGCCGCTTCATGCTCGTCTATCTTGCTCAATGCGAAGCCGACGTGAATCAATACGTAATCGCCCACGCGCACGGCGTCAAGCAATGAGACATTGATATTGCGGCGGACGCCGCCAACCTCTACTTTGGCGATGTCGCCGGCTTCATTCACTATCTCGACAACTCTGCCTGGAATCGCAAGACACATTGCTTAAATCCTCCCCGCCTGATCCGGCGCCGCCCAATTCGCTTTGGCCACGGCGTCGCCCACAACCGCCTGGCCGAGCGCGAGGCCGCCGTCATTTGGCGGCACGCGGCTGTGAGTTAAGACTTCGAATCCAGTGGACTCGAGCAGTCTCGTCGTTCGCTTCAATAACAGGCGGTTTTGAAAGACGCCGCCTGAAAGAGCCACGCGATGAAGCTTTCGCTCGGCTCTGATCCGGCGCGCGACTTGGAAAATCAGACCGGCGACCGCGTTGTGAAACTTCGCCGCGATCACCGTCGCGGGAATGCGGCGAATGAGGTCGGCGACGATTTCGCGAATCACTGGCCCCGGCTCGATGATCTCGCCGGAATAGTCGAACTCATAGCCCCCTCCCTGACTCTCGTCCGCCATCATCTCCAGTTCAATGGCGGCCTGGCCTTCATAATGCGCCACATCACGCATGCCGGTGAGACTCGCCACGGCGTCAAAGAGCCGTCCCATGCTCGAGGTTTCCGGGCTGTTCATGCCTTGCTCAATTATCTGTCGCAGCCTCGCCCACACACGCCGATCCCTCCGCCTCACAAAATCGAGGTCCAAATCGAGGACTTCGTCCCCCAACGCCCGATGCAGATAGCTCATCGCCATCCGCCACGGCTCGCGGATCGCCTTCATCCCGCCGGGCATCCGCGTGTATTCAAGATGTGCGACGCGCTCGGCCCGCGCGAAATCGGCCACTAAAAATTCGCCGCCCCACAATCGGCCGTCCGTCCCAAAGCCGAGCCCGTCCATCGCGACGCCTATCACTTCGCCGTCAACGCCGTTGTCGGCCATGCAACTGGCGATGTGCGCGTGATGGTGTTGCACGCCGACTTTGACCAGATCATCGTCGAGCGCCATCGCATATTTGGTCGAGATATATTCGGGGTGCAAATCGTGAACGATGACTTCCGGCCGCAGGTTGAAGAGCCGTTTGAAATGTTCGATCCCATGCTCGAACGAGTGGAGCGTCTCCAGGTTTTCCAGATCGCCTATGTGATGACTGATGAAGGCGTGATCGCCGCGCGCCAGGCAGAAAGTGTTTTTGAGTTCAGCGCCGCAGGCCAGAACCTCACGCGCGAATCGGATGGAGGTCTTCAATGCTCGGGGCGCGTAGCCGCGCGCGCGGCGCAGGATCATCTCTTTCTTCCCGCGCGCGAAAACCACCGAATCATCCGCGCGGACGTGAATGCGCCGGTTGTGAAGCAAAAAGTAATCGGCGATTTTTCTCAATCGTTCCAGCGCGTCTCGATTTTCGTAACAGATCGGCTCGTCGGAGACGTTCCCGCTCGTCATCACCAACGGGCGATCCAGATTTTCCAGCAGCAGATAATGCAGCGGCGCGTAGGGCAGCATGAAACCGAGCGAATTCAGACCGGGGGCCACCGCCTTCGGCCAGTCCGGGAAGGCCGACTCTGGCTTGCGGGCGAGCAGCGCAATCGGGCGTTGCGTGGAGAGTAACAAATCCCGCTCGAATGTTGAGACGGAGCAATAATCCTTAATCATCTCAATTGAACCGGCCATCAGCGCAAACGGTTTGTCTTCACGATATTTTCTCCGCCTCAATCGTTCGACCGCCTCGGCGTTCGCCGCGTCGCAGGCGAGGTGGAATCCGCCAACACCCTTGATGGCGAGAATCTGTCCCTGCAAAAGCAGCCTGCGCGCGTGGCCGATCGCGTCGTCCCCGCCTTCAAGCTCGCGCCCATTCTCGTCCGTCAGAAAAAGCCGCGGGCCGCAAACCACGCAGGCCGTCGGTTCGGCATGAAATCTGCGGTCGCAAGGATTTTCGTATTCGGCGCGGCACGCGGCGCACATCGTGAACTCACGCATCGTCGTCCTCGCGCGGTCATAAGGCACATCCTCGACGATCGTGAAGCGCGGGCCGCAGTTGACGCAATTAATAAACGGGTAGCGGTAGCGCCGGTCTCGCGGATCGAACAGTTCTCTCAGGCAATCGGCGCAAGTGGCGATGTCAGCCGAGAGACGAACGAACTTCCTTCCGGCGGACTCGCTCTCGACGATCCGGAATTCGAGGTAGTTGGCGAGAGGCAGGTTGTCGCGGCGTTCGACAGATTCAATCTGTGACAGCGGCGGTGGGTTAAACTCGATCTCGTTGATGAACTGTTCAATATCGTTCTTCTCCCCCTCGACATCAATCAAAACGCCCGCAGCGTTATTGAACACTTGACCATGCAGGTCGCGCCTCCGGGCGAGCGAAAAGATGTAAGGGCGGAATCCCACCCCCTGCACAACGCCTCGCACCAGAATCTGCACTCGTGTCGCCATTTACGTAATTGCGGATCATGGATTGCGGATTCAATCGGAATTTTCAATCCGCAATCCACGATTGAAAAAGTCCCATCCACGCTTCCATTCCCTCGCCGGTCTTCGCTGAAACTTCGATGATTTGCATACCGGGCCGTACTCGTTGAATGTTGTCGCGCGCGGCGGCCAGGTCGAATTCGGCTGCGCCTGCCAGATCAATCTTGGTAATCAAGGCCACGTCCGCCGTGTTGAAGATCGTCGGGTATTTGAGCGGCTTGTCTTCGCCCTCGGTCACTGAAAGCAAAACCACACGCGACTCTTCGCCGAGGTCGTAGCTCGCCGGACAGACCAGGTTGCCGACGTTTTCGATGAACAGCAGGTCGAGTTCATTCAGGTTCCAGTCCTCGAGCGCCCGCTCGATCATCGCCGCGTCGAGGTGGCATACCGTGCCGGTGATGATCTGTTTGACGGGCGCTTGAGCGCGAGCGAGCCGCGCCGCGTCGTTCTCTGTCGCAAGATCGCCGACGAGCGCCGCCACCCGCCATTGCCGCCGCAATCTCGCCAGCGTTTTTTCCAGCAACATGGTCTTCCCCGCGCCGGGGCTTGAAACTACGCTGAAGACCCGCACGCCGGCGTCGTGAAAACGGTCGCGCAACGCGCGCGCAAGCGCGTCATTCTGCTTGAACGCGTTCCGTCTGACTTCGACCAGCCGTGGCGTTGTGTTCATGTGGCGATCTCCAAAGCGACCAGCTCGATTTCCCTGCCCTGAGCGACTTGAGGGGTAGGCGCGCCGCAAAATGGACAACACATCCTTTGAATCGAAGTGAGCGGGCGCTCAACTTCGCAACTCGGACAAAAGACCGTGGCCGGAACATCTTCGATGACCAGGCGCGAACCTTCCAGCGCAGTGCCCTCGCATGCCAATTCGTAAGAGAAGAGCAGCGCTTCTTTGGCCACCCCCGAAAGCAGCCCCAGCTTAAGATGCACGGCGTTGACCTTCACGGCCCCGTGTCGTAGCGCTTCTTCCGCAGCGCCTTCGATGATGCTCATTGCGATGGAAAGCTCGTGCATCGTTCCTTTGATCGGTTTTCAAATGTGCGTACGGATCAGTACCGCGAGCGGAGCAAGCCCAGCATTGTAG
>DATEMG010000639.1:0-21579 GCA_035275805.1 Blastocatellia bacterium | reverse complement strand
TGGACAAGGAGATAAACTGCGCCGTCGTCTGCTTTTCGCCCCGTCGCCTTGTCGCCCCGTCGCCCCGTCGCCCCGTCGCTCGGTCTACCGCACGGCGCTCAAAACCTCATCAATCGTCTTGATGGCGAAATCGCATTGATCCTGGTCGATCACCAGAGGCGGCGAGAGCCGGAGCGTGCTTACTCCGCAGCCCAGCGTGATCAGGCCTCGTTTGAAACAATCCGTCTCCACTTTTGCCAGCGCGTCGGGGTGGGGCTCTTTGGTCGTCCGGTCTTTGACCAGTTCAACGCCGATCATGAGGCCCTTGCCACGCACATCGCCGATGATAGTGTGTTTGTCCATCAAGGCCCGTAGACCTTCGAGCAGATAGGCCCCCATCTTCGCCGCGTTCTCGATCAGGCGGTCTTCGAGCAATTCGATTGTGGCGAGCGAGGCTGCAATCGCCACCGGGTTGCCGCCGAAAGTTGAGGCGTGCGCGCCCGGCTGCCATTTCATCAGGTCAGCTCGCGCTATTGTCGCGCTGAGCGGAAGGCCCGAGGCGATCCCCTTGGCCGAGGTCAGAATGTCGGGCGTGAAATCGAAATGCTCCGAGGCGAACATCTTGCCCGTGCGGCCCATCCCCGATTGCACTTCGTCGGCGATGACCAACACGCCATGCCGGTCGGCGATCTCGCGGATCGTCTGCAGGAATGACGCGGGCGGGACGATGTAACCGCCTTCTCCCTGGATCACCTCCAGGACAATCGCCGCGCATTCGTCTGAGGGCAGGGTGGTTTTGAAGAGCAGGTCTTCGATCACCCGCGCGCAGTGCGGCCCTTTCGATTCTGTCGCGCCGCAGGTCTCGGGAGTCATTTTGTAGGGGCAGCGATAGCAGTTGGCGTAGGGGATGTGCGTAACATCAAGCGCCTGAGCGCCGAAGCCGGCGCGCTGCCGGGCCTTACTGGCAGTGAGCGAAAGGGCGCCCATCGTGCGCCCGTGAAACCCGCCGAAGAAGGCGATCAGCTTCGGCCGCCTCGTAGTGTACATCGCCAGCTTGACTGCGCCCTCGACGGCCTCAGCGCCGGAGTTGCCGAAATGGACCCTCTTTTCGTAATTCCCCGGCGCAAGATCGCTCAGTTTCTCCGCCAGCGCGGGCAATTGCGGGTAGTAATAATCGGCCGCGCAGATGTGAATGAAATCGTCCACCTGTTTCCTAATCGCCTCGACGACGCGGGGGTGCGAGTGTCCGGTCGAACAGACCGCGACTCCGGCGTTGAAATCCAGGAAGACGTTGCCGTCGACGTCCTCTACCATCGCGCCCTTCGCGCGGTTGATAACCAACGGGTACGGGCGCGTGTAAGAAGGCGAGACGTATTTCGCGTCCCGGCCGACGACCTCTTTGGCCTTCGGCCCCGGCAATTCGGTTTTGATCTGAGGAAACCTCACGGATTTGAGTTCTGCAGTGCTATTCATAACCCTTCTACCTCCAAATTCATTTTCCATGTGACTTATATGACTAATAGGACTTAAAGGACTTTGCATCCTATAAGTCCCATTCGCGCCTGATTTTTCTGCAGGAGGGTTAATCCGCGAAGAGGTTCTTGCGGGAGAGTGTGGGGACGTGCTGTTTTACGACTAATATCATTGCCCGTCTCGGCGCTGTCACTTCCTGCGCCATCGTATGCCGTCTTTCGTGTCTTCGAGAATAATGCCCATAGCGGTGAGTTGATTGCGAATCTCATCGGAGCGGGCGAAATTCTTTGCGGCGCGAGCGGCCTGCCTCTCGTCAATTAAAGCCTGAATATCGGAATCGAGCAACTCCTGTTTGGCCTCGCCGAAGATGTTGAAGACCGAGTCGAAGCGGTCGATGAGGGCTAGCAGCGCCTTCTGATCGTCTGCTTTTATAGACTTACCCTTCATCGCGACGTTGGTCTCGCGCGCGAAATCGTGAATCGCAGCCAGGGCTTCGGCCGTGTTCAGATCGTCATCCAGAGCCTCTTCAAACCGCCGCCGCGAGCCTTCGATCAGTTCGGCGATGGCGGGAGAGGAACCGGCCTCGGGCTTCAACTCGGTCAGCCGTTTCTTGAAATCGTTCAGGCGTTCGACAACTTTCTCGGCCCCGCGCAGGCCTTCGAGCGTGAAGTTGAGCTGTTTGTGGTGCGGCGCGGAGAGCAACAGGTAGCGAATCGCGCGTGGCGTGTGGCCTTTGGCGACCAGGTCGCGGTAGGTGAAGAAGTTGCCGAGCTTTTTAGACATCTTCTGCCCTTCGACCATCAGGAACTCGGCGTGAACCCAGTAGCGGACGAACGGCTTGCCTGTCGCCCCCTCCGATTGCGCAATCTCGTTCTCGTGATGTGGGAAGATCAGGTCGACGCCCCCCGAGTGAATGTCGAAGGTTTCTCCGAGCGATTTCATCGACATCGCCGAGCATTCGATGTGCCAGCCGGGGCGGCCATTGCCAAGTTCAGTATC
The DNA here is from genome assembly GCA_035275805.1 of Blastocatellia bacterium. Taxonomy (GTDB): domain Bacteria; phylum Acidobacteriota; class Blastocatellia; order RBC074; family RBC074; genus JAJVID01. The sequence continues at coordinate 19,128 of DATEMG010000639.1, read as the reverse complement.
CCAGGATGGCTCGCCGGGTTTCGCCGCTTTCCATAGCACGAAGTCACGCACGTCCTCCTTGTCATATTCGTCGGCGTCGACGCGATCGCTCCCGCCCGCGACGACACCCTCGAAATCCATCTTCGACAGCCGCCCGTATTTCTCGAAGCCGGCGATGCGGAAATAGGTCGAGCCTTCGGACTGGTAGGTGTGGCCGGCTGCGCCGAGCCGTTTGATCAGCTCTACCATCTCGGGGATGTGGTCGGTCGCGCGCAGAATCTCTTCGGGACGTTCCGCGCCGAGCGCGTCGAAATCTTCAAAGAAGAATTGAATGTATTGATCGGTGAATTCCCGAAGCGGTTTCTGGCTCTCGACCGCGCGCGCGATGATCTTGTCATCGACGTCGGTGATGTTCATAACGTGACGCAGCCGGTAGCCTTTGTATTTAATGTAGCGCCGCAGCAGGTCGGCGAAGAGGAACGTCCTGAAGTTGCCGATGTGCGCGTAATCGTAAACGGTCGGCCCGCAGACGTACATGCGCGCTTCTTGCGGGTTGAGCGGCTGGAATTCTTCGACTCGGCTGGTCAGAGTGTTATATAGCTTGAGCATTGGATAATTGTCAGGCGTGGCCCTTTTGAAACGGCGGTAAAGAAAGTTCAGGAACCTGCGGAACGTTTGAAAAATGCCGAAAGGCGCGAAAAAGAGTGGAGAACCTCCGCGTCTTTCAGAATTTTCTTTGTGCCCCGTGGTTTTCCGTCGCGCTAAAAGAGTCGCGTCCATGGCGCCTTTCAATGAAATTTGTTAACCAGAGTCGGGCGGTTGAGTTTATTGAAGTGGCTGAGAGCTTGTCAATCAGGCGAATCGTATCGCTGTAAATCTGACAGGCGCCGTCGAATGTCGCTGCTCGGTCGGCGACAAATCGAGCGCGTTTAAAATTTCATCAAGCTTTGACGCCCTCAAACGACTTTCAGCTTGAAAAGATTTCATGGCGTGTGTTAGCTTAGCTTGCTGTGGAAGGCTTTAGCCCTATTCCACGATGGCTTTTACCTGGTCCAGAGCAAAAGGCGTCTGTCACTTTAAAGAAGATTGTTAAAGACCAGTTCGCCCCGGCCTTGGTTGTTGAATCAGCAGTTCCACTGTTCCCCCACTGTTCCATACAAGTGGGCGACTCCCGCCAGGCCCCGCCTGTATCGCCGATATAGAAGTAAGTCATCGTAGAAAAGCAAATTTCGTTGCGGCTTTTCCGGCCTGATTTTTCCCAATCACTTCATTTAGGGTTCTTTTTGCGATATGCTGCGAGCGCAGCGCGCGGCGAGAGATCAAATACGCGATACAACCGCAAAAAGAATTTTCCGCAGGGAGTGAGGACCGAACCCGCAGAGGTTCCAGGTCAGTTTAGATGAATCTACGCTCAATATTCAGTCTATTTTCCAGTGATTTAGCGATTGACCTCGGCACGGCGAACACGCTCGTTTTCGCCCGCGGCCGGGGCATTGTCGTCTCTGAGCCTTCGATTGTCGCCATCAACAAGGTCACCCACAAGGTCGAAGCCGTCGGCAACAAAGCCAAGGAGATGCTCGGGCGCACGCCCGGCAACATCGTCGCGATCCGCCCGATGAAGGACGGCGTGATCGCCGATTTCGAAGTGACCGAGAAGATGCTTCAGTATTTCATCCAGCAGGCTCACGGCGGCAAACAATGGGTCAGCCCGCGGATCGTCATCGGCATCCCGTCGGAGATCACGCAGGTCGAGCGCCGCGCGGTCGAAGACAGCGCCTACCGCGCCAAAGCCTCCGAGGTTTATCTGGTCGAGGAGGCCATGGCCGCCGCGATCGGGGCAGGACTCCCAATCACTGAACCGCACGGCAACATGATCGTCGACATCGGAGGCGGAACCACAGACATCGCTGTAATCTCGCTGTCCGGCATCGTCTACTCGAAGAGCGTACGCGTCGCCGGCAACGAGATGGACGAATCCATCATTCAATACATCAAACGCAAATATAATCTTCTGATCGGCGAACGCACGGCCGAGCAGATCAAGATGGAGATCGGGTCGGCCGCGCCGCTCGATGAGCCGAAAAATATGGAGATCAAGGGGCGCAACCTGATCGAGGGCATCCCGAAGACCATCGTCGTGACTGACGAAGAGGTCCGCGAAGCCCTGGCCGATTCGGTCGCGACCATCGTCAACGCCGTGCGCGTCGCGCTCGAACGCACGCCGCCCGAACTCTCGGCCGACATCGTCGACCGCGGGATCGTGCTGACGGGAGGCGGGTCGCTGCTCAAAAAGCTCGACATGCGGTTGATGCAGGAGACGGGCCTGCCGGTATCGATGGCCGAAGACCCGCTCTCTTCGGTCGTGCTCGGCGCCGGCATGATGTTGTCCGATTTCGACCTGCTGCGACGCGTCCGCTGGGACGGCGCGACGCTGCCATCGTAAAGGGGAAATGGGGAATGGGAAATCGAGGATCGAGGATCGAAGATGGAGGATCGAAGATCGAGAATTGAAGCGTTCAATCTCGCTATCCTCGATCTTCCATCTTCGATCCTCAGTCCCTGACTCCCCACTCCCGCAGGCTTCATGACGCTGACTGACAGGGCCAAAGACAGGGCCAAAAAGAATCCGAGGCTGTTGCTGGCGGTCCTGGTGATTCTTCACCTGATTCTGATCTCGCTCAATCGCGTCCCGGGGCAGCCGAACATACGATATGTGCAGGTCGTTATGATGGCGGCCGCCACGCCGTTGCAGTGGCTGGCGTCGCATGGCGTTTCGTCAATCAAGTCGATTTGGGCGGGCTATTTCGATTTGCGCGGCGCAAAGAGCGAAAATGACTGGCTGAAGGCCCAAAATTCGCAACTCGAATCGCAGATCATCGAGTTGCGCGAGAAAGCAAAGCTCTTTGAACAGATCGAGGAATTGAACCGATCTCCGTCCCTGTCGGCTTACCGGCGAGTGAACGCGCTGGTCATCGGCCGTGACCCCGACGACTGGTTCAAAACGGTTCTCATTGACCGAGGATCGATCGCGGGCGTCGAGAAAGATCAACCGGTTATGACAAACGAGGGGCTGGTGGGCCGCGTGATCAGCGTTTCGCCGATTTCCTCCCGCGTATTGCTCATTACCGACGAGCGGCACGGCGCCGGCGCGGTGGTTGCGCAGACAACCGAGAACCGCCTGGTCGGAATCTTGAAAGGTAAAAATCAGTCGCTCTGCGAATTGAGAGTAATCACGGAGGGCGGCAAGCTGGCGAACGGCGAGCAGGTCATCACCTCCGGACAAGACCAACTCTACCCCAAGGGTCTGTTGATCGGACGGGTCAAGAATTTGACCAATCCGGAGTCGGTTCCTTCGGCTGTTGACGTCGAGCCTGCGGCCGCGCTTCAAAAACTCGAAACGGTCGCCGTGCTGCTGATTACGCGTGAAGAGATTCGCCGCCAGTATCAGGAATCGATCAGCGCCGACAAAGAAAAAGATAAGGAAAGACAGGACAAAACGCCTGGTCGCAACGGGCGTCAAGCGGTGGCCCGACCGTAAGGGATGGAGCAGATGTCATATGCCATCCTTCGCGGAGGCCGCTATCCTTAAAAGCTGAGAGTTTGAACTTTACGGAAAAAGGGCGGCGGTAGCCCAGCTGTAAGGCTTGTCATTACCCAAATTTTTGCGTGAGATGACGATGGCATGTCCCTGCCGCGTAGCGGCTTTTGGCTTTAGTCGTGGGTTTAAACCCGCGGTTAGCGTGATGAAGATCGATTCCGTCGCTGAAGCGACGGTTGAACCTTCAGGGATGATTCAATCGTCGCTACGCGACGCGAGGCAAACCGTTCGCCTGTCCGCGGTTTTAAAACCACGGCCAAGGTTCATGGGTCGCCACGCGACCAAAGCGGGCGTCTGCAAGGTAAAAATATTTGGGTAATGGCCAGACTGACGATGGCGCCTACAGCCGAAGATTGAGAGTTTGGAGAAAGCATCCCGCGGTCTTACGCTAAAAATCACGGTCTGCCTGCTTGCAGCCGCTTACTTGCAAACCACACTGGCGCAGCAAGTCCCGGCGCCGTTGGATCGGTGGTTCGGGCACATCAGTTGGCTGTTGCTGGTAGTCGTCTACATCGCTCTGCAGCGTGACGCCGTCAGGTCACTTATGACCGCCGCCGCCGCCGGAGTCATTCACGACGCCTTATCGATGGGGCGCGGCGTAGGCGTCAACGGCCTGGCAATGGTGCTCGCGGCGTATGTCGCCGATCGAATAGCCTCCGTGATCATGGTCGATAACCTGATCTTCAGGTTCTTGGCCGTCACAGCGGGGAGCGTCATCAATACAGCGGTCCGCCTCGGCTTCTATAGTAAGTGGGCGCTAAATATAGAACTCCCAGTCTTGGCCAGCGGCAGAGTAATAGCTGCGACCGTTGTCTTCGACCTTTTCGCCAATCTCTTCGCATCCGTTCTGCTTTACATCGCGCTGGATCGCGTCTTTAATAAAGGTATCGACCAAAGGCGGCGTCGTATGGAGGCGCGCCGTTTGAGGCCAAGGTTATAAAAACGTTATGGCTTCTGACAGAAATCAAAGTTTCGATCCGACTGAAGACCTGCGGCAGGCCGGGTTGCGGTTACAGATCATCTACTACATCGCGATCGTGATATTCGCGGCTCTGATCGCGCGGTTGTGGTATCTGCAGGTGATAAATAGCGACGGCTTTCGCGACCGCGCCGAAGCCAACCGCATACGCGTTATTCCAATCCCCGCGCCGCGCGGTACCATCTATGACCGTAATGGGAAACCCCTGGTCACCAGTAAGTCGTCTTATAACATTGTTCTAAGCCGAAAGGACGTCAAAGATTCTGAATTCCCTCAGATGGCCGACCTTCTGGCCGAACACATGGAGATTGACCGACAATGGTTGGCCAAGCGCTTCGAGGACGCCAAGATTGAGGCGAAACACGAATCCATCGTGATCAAAGAATTGGCCTCGGAACGTGACCTCGCCTGGGTCGAGGCGCATGAGTACGAGTACCCGATGATCCGCGCCGAAAGGGCGCCGCAGCGCCTTTACCTCTACGGCCAGTTGGCCGCTCATGCGCTTGGCTACGTCGGCGAAGTCAGCCCCGAAGAATTGAAGAAGCCGAACGGCGATTTCAGCAAAGAAAAGGGATACAAACTCGGAGACATCATCGGCAAATTCGGCATCGAGCGCAAATATAATGACATCCTGATGGGCAAGGACGGCGAGCGTCGCGTGCTCGTAGACAGCCGCGGCCGCATTCAGCCCCAGGGCACAATCGAAGTCATTGACCCGGTTCCGGGTCGCGATCTGTACACGACGCTCGACCTGGACATTCAGAAAGCGGCCGAAGAGCAGACCGACACGATGCCGGCGGGCCGCGGCGCGATCGCGGTGATGGACCCGAACAACGGCGAAATACGGGCGATGGCCAGCCGTCCGGCGTTCGATCCTAACGTCTTCTCACAGCGCGCCAAGACGCCTGAGGGCAAAGACGAAATCCGCGAATTACAGACCGATGAAGAACGCCCTCTCTTCAACCGCGTTATTCAAGGCCAATTCCCTCCCGGCTCGACCTGGAAGCTGATGACGAGCGTGGCGGCGCTTAATGAAGGCGTCATCACGCCGACCGACAACCGCATCCAGGATGGCGGCCTTCAGATCGGCAATTATCCGATGAGGTCGATTTCCAATTTCGGCAAGCCCGACATTATAACGGCCATCGCAAGGTCGGCCGACGGCTACTACTACAGGCTCGGCCTCAAAATGGGCGTTGAGAAGTTTGAAAAATGGGTCAATCTCTTCAGGTTCGGTGAACCCACAGGTATTGATCTGCCGGGAGAGTATAAGGGGATCGCCCCCACGCGCGAGACGAAGCGACGCTCCTGGTCCAGGGCGATAAAGAAGGCGCAACAAGCCCTCGATGAAGCCTCGCCGGGCGATAAGGCCGCGAAGGAGTTTCACCTCCGCCAAGTGCAGAGGGAGGCTGAATGGACGGATTACGACATGGCCTCATCGGCCTTTGGGCAAGGGCAGAACGCTTCGACACCAATCCAATTGCTACGCTACACTGGCGGCCTGGCCATGGGCGGGCAGATGTACACGCCGCACTTGCTGCTGCGCGCCGCGCCCGGCGTTGATCGCTTGGGCAATCAGCAGCCGGAAACCTACTACGGGGACAGCAACAAGTTCAGCGTGCCGATGAGCAAGGAGATCCACGAGATCGTGCTCAAGGGCATGGCGGGCGCGGTCGAGTACGGAACGGCGGGCGCAGCGCGGGTCGAAGGCTTTGATGTCTGCGCCAAGACGGGCACCGCGCAGGTCGCCTCGACCGATCGCGTAGGCAAGAAGAACAAAGATCACGCCTGGCTCATCAGCTTCGCGCCTCGCGACAAGCCCGAACTGGCGCTGGTCGTTCTGACCGAGAACGTCGGCTTCGGCAGCACCTATTCGGCGCCGCGCGCGAAGGCGATTTATGACGATTACTATCGCCGCACCCGCAATCTGCCCCCGAAGACTGAGGAGACAAAAGCTGAAAATAGCAGCCCTGGCGCCGGCGCTCGGAGTCCGGAAGCGAGAACCGGACTGCAAGACTCCCAACCCCGGGTTCAGAATTGAGTTTTATGGTTAACGTCAACCGCAGATATGTCGCCGATTTCGACTGGACGCTGTTCAGCCTCGCTTTGGGCCTGGCTGTTTTCGGCGTGATCGAAATCTCGAGCGTCCAGCCGTCGCCCGGATTGTGGCGCAGGCAGCTGGTCGGGGTCGGCATAGGTCTGGTGTTGATGTTTCTGATCACGCTCCATGATTACCGCCGCATCCTCAACGCCGCGCCGTATCTGTACGCTATCGGCATCGCTCTTCTGTTGTTGGTGCAGACGCCCCTCGGCAAAGAGGTGAACAACAATCGGAGCTGGCTCGAACTCGGTTCTTTCAGCTTTCAGCCATCTGAGATGGCAAAAATATTCACTCTAATGCTTCTCGCGTATTACCTGGCCGGAGTGAGGAAACGCCCGCTGGACCTGCGAACGGTCGTGGTCGCGGTGGGGATATGGGCGTTGCCGACCGCGCTCGTTTTCTGGGAGAACGATACGGGGAGCGCGCTCAGTTTCACTTCATTCCTGGCCGCCATGCTCTTCCTCGCCGGTGTGCGCTGGAGTTGGATGGCGGCGGCGCTAGTCGCGGTCGTGATCGCGGTAATCGTCGTCGCCCCTCGCATCAAAAATTGCGAGACTTACAAGTGCGAGCGAGTCAAGTCTGTTTACTGGCCCGATCTTGCCAAGAAGCGATACCGCTATCAAAACGAACAGGCGGAGATCGCCGTCGGCTCCGGGGCGATTCTCGGAAAAGGCCCGCGCGGCAGCACACAGGGCGGGCTTGGTTTTTTACCAGAGGTTCACAACGATTTTATTTTCGCCGTAGCCAGCGAGGAGTGGGGATTCATCGGCAGTTCCCTTTCATTGGCCACCTACCTGATGATCATTGCGCGGCTGATTCAGATCGCGCGCCGTTCGCGCGAACGAACCGGGATGCTGCTGGTCGCGGGTTTAGCGGCTCTGCTGCTTTATCACGTGACGGTCAACGTGGGGATGGTCGTTCGACTCTTGCCGATTATGGGAATCCCGCTGCCTCTGATGAGCTTCGGATCGACGTCGGTCGTGGCCACATGTTTCGGCCTCGGACTGGCGATCAGCGTGCGCCTGCGACGCTTTGTAAATTGAGTCTGCTTGGCGCTCATAAAACAGGTTTCCCGTGACAACAAATTCGACGCCCTAGTCGGCAGCGCGCACAATTTCGCAGCGCGCCGCGCGGCGCCGCCGGAGAAGCCGCCGCTTAGGCTCACGACGCCAAAGTGTAGCCTGACGCGGAGGCCGTCTAGCAAGCGGCGAAAAGGCTCTCGGCGCTCCGCTCGGCGTTCCCGGCGTTGCGGTGGCGAATTTATCGAACGGATTTACATGATGGTTTCGGCGATGTCGGGCGCGACTGTTTTTTGACGCGCCTATTGCCGCTCCCTATCACACAGGAGATTTTAAATGTCGAAAGAGATGATTATCAGCGTCAACGGACGCGAAAAGAAGATCGCCATAGTCGAAGACGACGTGGTGACGGAATTCTACGTTGAGAGAGGCGATGAGAACCAGGGCATCGTCGGCAACATTTACAAAGGCCGCGTGATGAAAGTTTTGCCCGGTATGCAATCGGCTTTCGTCGACATCGGACTCGAACGCGATTCGTTCCTTTACGTTTCTGACTTCTTTGACGAAGAAGAAGAAGAGGATGAGGTCGAGGAAAAGAGGGAGACCGGGCGCCAGGCCCAGAAACAGCCCCGCGCGCATCGCGAAGGTTTGCGCATCGCGGCCCCGGTGGAACAAGAACCGGAAGAAGACAAGGATCTCGAATTGCGGATGGCCGCGCTTCGCCACATCGAGGAGATTTCGGAGGAGCCGGCGCCTGAGCCGTCTCCCGAAGAAGAGGGTTTGGAAGCGGGATCCGCCGAAGCGGCTGATGAGGCCGAGGCCCCATTAAACCCGCGCCAGCGCCGCCAGCGTCGGCTGCGTTACACGGACAAGGAGGCCAAGGCGGAAAAAGCCCCCCCGACTGCCGAAGTTCGGGAGCCCGAAGCCGTCGCCGAGGCGGAAACGGATGAGGAATATCCGGGTCGTCGTCGTCGCCGCCCGCGCCGCCGCCGAGGCGCCGACGCGCCAGAAGCCGCCGACGCGCCGGAAGGCGCGACGAAAGGCGACGAAGAATCTACTCCTTATATAATTGTTCATCACGAGCCGTTGGAACGCATCACGGATGACGACACGGCCGTGTTCGAAGGCGAGATGCTCAAGGACGCGCTGATACAGACGCGCATCACCGAACGCATCCACGAGGAGGAGCGCCGCTCCTCGCTGCTTGAAGTCGAGCCTACGCCGGAAGTCCTCGTCGGCAGCTTGCGCCGTTCGATCGCGAGCGAACTGGGATTCGAGCGCATCAGCGACGATTCCGAGACGCGCCCCGATGTCGAGCCCGATGTCGAGCCCGATGTCGAGTTGGACCTCAGGTCGGAGGTCGAGCCTAGCGCTGAGTTGTACGTCGAATCGGACGTCGAGTCAGGCGTCCAGCCTGAAATCAGGCCGGAGGTCGAGTCGGGCGACGAGATGGACATCGAGGCCGGAAAGATCGAACCGATCTCCCAATGGGCGCCGACTATTTATGAAACGATCGTCGAGGAACCCAATGACGCCAGTCCTGATTTAGAACCGTCGGAGATTGATGAAAACATCCAGGAAGACATTCGGGCGGTTCGCCCGGACGCGACTCAAAATGGGGACTCGGCCGAACCGCCGCGCGAAGCCGCGCCCGAAACGCCGGAAGGGGACGCTGCGGAAAATACGGGCCCCATCGATGAGTTGAGAGACGCGGTCGCGAAAATCCGCCAACGTCCGCGCCGTGGTGAAATGGCCACGCGCCGTGGCGGGCGTGGCCGTCGGAGAGGGACAGGGACCGGGACCTATCGGACGCGCACGGCGGCGGCGGCGGAGCCCTCCCTGGGCGTCGAAGAGCGGCGTGACGAAGAGGCTTATGAGCAGGAAGAGCCGGCGCCGCTCCCACCGCGTCCGGCGCTGGCCCGCACCGTAGACCGCTTCGCGCGCCCGGTGATCACCGACCTTCTGCGCGAAGGGCAGGAGATCATCGTCCAGATCGCCAAAGAGCCCATCGGCCAGAAAGGCGCGCGCATCACTTCGCACGTGGCGCTGCCGGGCCGTTACATAGTCTACATGCCGACGGTCGACCACATCGGCGTCTCGCGCAAGATCGGCACCGACGAAGAGCGCCAGCGGCTGAAGCGCACGCTCCACCAACTGCGCGCCGAATCGGGCGCGCCTGGAGGCTTCATCGTCCGCACCGCCGCCAACGGCTGCACGATCGAAGAGTTACGCGAAGACATGTCGTACCTGATCCGCACCTGGACCGACATTCGCCGCCGCGCCGACCGCGTCAAGGCGCCGGCAATCGCCCACCGCGACCTCGACCTGGTGCAGCGAATCCTGCGCGACCAGCTCTCGTCCGATTTCACCGCCATCCGCGTGGACAACGAATTTGAGTACGAGCGCATAGTCGATTTCGTCAATCGCTTCGCGCCCAAGCTGGTCAACCGCGTCAAACTCTACACCAAGGACACGCCGATCTTAGAGCATTACGGCGTCCAGGCCGAGATCGACAAGGCCGTCAAACCGCGCGTCTGGCTGAAGTCGGGCGGTTACATCGTCATCAACCAGACCGAGGCCCTGGTCGCGATTGATGTCAACACCGGCAAATTCGTCGGCAAATCGAACCGCCTCGAAGACACCATCGTCAAGACCAACCTCGAAGCGGCTAAAGAGATCGTCCGCCAGATCCGGCTGCGCGACCTCGGCGGAATCATCGTGCTCGATTTCATCGACATGGAAGAGCGCAAGAACCGCGCGAAGGTGATGGGGGCTCTCGAACAGGAATTGCGCAGCGACCGCTCGCCGTCGAAGATTCTCCAGTTCAATGACTTCGGCCTTGTGGCCATCACGCGCAAACGAGTCAAGCAGTCGCTCGAACGCACGCTCTGCACCCCCTGCCCGTATTGCGGCGGAGGCGGCATGGTCAAAAGCCCGCAGACGGTCAGCTACGAAATCCTGGCCGAGGCGCGCCGCATTTCGAAAGACGTCGACCACCATAACGAGGTCATCCTCCGCGTCAACCCGGAAGTGGCCAAGGCGCTGCGCGGCCCCGAACGCGACGTTCTAGCGGAGATCGAGGCTTACCTGGGCGGCCTGGTCTCGATCAAGAGCGACCCGACCGTGCATCAGGAACAGTTCGACATCGCGCTGGCCTGATTAAGACCGAGGATGGAGGATGGAGGATCGCGTTATCCGTTTAGTACTCAATCTTCGATCCTCCATCCTCTATCCTCTATCCTCTATCGTTCTAAGCCGCGCTACCGCTTATCACTCGTCGATGCGCCAGCAGCGATAGGCGCCTTCTTCAGATACTTGTCGTACCATGCCAGATAACGCTCGAACCGGTCGCGGACGTAGCTCGGGCGGCTGATGCCGTGATTCTGGTTGGGATAGATCACGAGTTGCGTCTCGACGCCGAGGCTACGCAACGCCTGATACATCTGCTCGCTTCCGGCCAGCGGCACGTTGAAATCGCGCTCGCCGCAGAAAAAGATCGTCGGAGTCTTGATGTGGTCGGCGTGGAGAAACGGGTATGAAATCTTCTGGTAGGTCTCCCAGGCCTTCGGGTCCCACGGCGGGCCGATCTCGTTATCATATTGAATTATATATTGATCCGTTCCGTAGAAACTTACGGTGAAGGCCGTGCCCGCGCCGCTGGTCGCCGCCTTGAATCGGTTGTCGCTGGCGATCATGTAATCGCTCAGGATGCCGCCGTAGCTCCAGCCGCCGACGCCCAAACGGTCGGGATCGGCCACGCCCATCCTGATGACGTGATCGACGCCCGCCTGCAGGTCTTCGACTTCGTAATGCCCCCAGTCGGCGAAGATCGCGCGCGAAAACTTCTGGCCTCGGCCCGCGCTGCCGCGATAATTAACTGCCAGGACCGCGTACCCATTCGCCGCGAAGAATTGCCGCTCCAAACTGAACGAATGCTGATCCTGCCCGTTCGGCCCGCCGTGAATGCGTAGCAGCAATGGGACCTTAGTCCCCTTCACGTAACCGACGGGGTATGTCAACAGGCCGTGGACTTCCGTGCCGTCCTTGCTCTTGAATCCGACGTCTTCTGTCGGCGCAATTTCCAATTCGGCGAAAAGCGCGTCGTTCTGGCGCGTGAGTTGACGCAGCGCTCCGTTCTCAAAGGTGTAGACTTCGGTATATTTCGAATCGCCGCCCGAAAGGACTACGGAGCGGTTTTTCGCTGATTCCCAACTTGAGACCACGACCGGTGGCGCCAACAGACGCTCCACCTTGCCGCCCGCCAGTGGCGCCTGCGCCGGATAGACAGATCGGTCGTCAGTGACCAGGAAGCGAATGAATTTGCCGTCGTCGCTGAACGCCTGCCCTGAGACGCTGCGGTCAAGAGCTTCGACAGTTTCCATTCGTCTCGGCGCGCCACTCCCGTCAGAGGCGACAATCGCCAGATGGTTCATATTGTAAGCGCCGTATTTCTTCTCGTCGCCCTCGAGGAGCGCGATCCATTTTCCGTCGGGACTCCATTCGGGGCGCGAACGCCCACCGCGACTGCTCGCTTGCGTCAACTGTTTTTCGGTCGCGCCCGGTTTCGCATCGGCCACAAAGAGCTGAGCCGACGGATCGCGATCAGGATCCGCGGAGTGATTGCTCATGAACGCGACGCGCGTCCCGTCGGGCGACCATGAAGGCGCGGCCTCATCCCATTTGCCGGTCGTCAGCCGCTCCAGTTTCTTCGTCCCGACGTCGAAAAGGTAGATGTAACTGTGGCGGCTCGAGAGCAGATAGCCTTGCCCGTCCTGTTTGAATTTGTAGCGGTCAATCAGGATCGGCTTCGGCGGTTTCGGCTTCCCGCCGCTCTCTCTCGCGGCCTCAGCGGCCTCGGCCTCAGGGTCGGGGTCGCCGACTACTAACGCCAGTCGCTTCGAATCCGGCGACCATTCGTAAGCCTGCAAGCGCCCTTTCACGTCGGTCAATTGAAACGCCTCGCCGCCGTCGCGGTCGAGCAGCCACACCTGATTGCCCTTGGCAGGGCCAGGCCGCGATGAAGTGAACGAGAGGTATCTTCCGTCCGGACTCCAGCGCGGCGAGGATGAGCTCTCGGGGCCTCGCGTCATCTGGCGTTCGGTCTTGCCGTCGAAGCTGATCACCCAGACTTGCGAGTCGGCCTTGTCCTCTTTGACGTCGACGGCCGAGACGACGTAGGCCACCCGCTGGCCGTCGGGCGAGATTTGCGGGTCACGCACTTCGCGCAAGCGTGGGACGTCGTCTAGCTTGAGCGGGCGACGCGCGGGCTGCGCCATCAAAACGGCCGTTGATGCCAGAATTAGCTGCAGGATGAGCAATAGTTTTCGGGTGGGCATAGGCATATAGGTTTCCTCTCTGCTTTAGTTCTCTATGTGGGGCGAGTTGTTTACTCGCCCTGTTTGTGGCCCCGTCCCATCAGGAAGTGAGCGCGAGTAAACAACTCGCGCCACAGGCGCCTAAAGGTACTTGCTATCCGATCTAAGTAAATAGAATGAAAATGCCTCAAATTCCTGCCTGATCGTTCAGCGCCCCACGTTCTCCAAGATCCAAATCCCTCCGGAAACTTCCATGATCGGCAGGACGATGCGGTCGGCGGCGAGCGCCATTTCCATAACGCCGACTTCGGGCAGGACCATCTGGGCGGGGCTTTCAAAGTTCGTCACGCGGAAAGGCTCTCCTCTGGGTTGGCCGCTCGCAGGATCGAAGTCAATGCCCCAGACGTTGAAGAACCCGGTTCGGTTGGAGACGAAGTAGAGTCGACGGCCATCTGGGGACCAACGAGGTTTGTCATCGAAATATTTGGCTTCGGTGACGCGTCTCCATTCGCCGCCCGAAGCCGGAACGACGAAGATGGTCGAGATTCCGGCCTCAATCGCTTTGGCGGCGATGAAGCTGATCCACTTCTGATCGGGAGAGAAACGCGCTTGATAGAGATTCATATCGGGATGAGAGGTGACCATGCGCATTTGCTTCTCGGCCTGAGGGGCCGCCGCAATCGGGAAGATGCAGATCGCGTGTCTTCCGGGCTGGTGATCTGCCCCTCCGAGTATCCACTTCCCGTCGAAGGACCAGTCCCAGACGCTGATGTTAGCCATGCTGGGAGTGGTGAGCGTTTGTTCAGCGCCGCCGCCGGACGGCATTAAGGCAAGACTATTTTCATGCCTGGAGCCTTCCTGGTTGAGCTGGCGGCTGCGATTATAAATCAGCCGCGAGCCGTCGTGTGACCAATGTGGCTGTGCGCGATGCAATTCGTCGGCCGCCAGGAGCGTTTCACTTCCATCCTTGAGCGACTTCTCCCAAAACTCCCATTTCCCGGCGCGGCGCGTAACAAACGCCACCTTCCTGCCGTCGGGCGATAGTTCGGGGTAACCGGCTTTCACCTCGGCTGAGGTGACGGGCCGACTCTCTCCCTTGATCCGGCCCGCTGAGGCGTCAAACGGGAGCGACCACAATCTGGTTTTCTCGGCGCGCGCGGTGAAAGCCAGTTTCCTGCCGTCGGGCGAGATGGCTATGTCCGTGTCCGGCCCCGCGGCGGTGGTCAAGCGTTCCGGGCCGGCGGTCCACCGCAGACTCCGCGGATCGACTTCCACTTTCCACAAATTTCTCACGCTCTGTGAGGTTCCTTCGAAATAGAGCGTCTGGCCGGAAGGCGACCACAAAAAATCGGTGAGAATCACAGACGCTTCTCTCATTCGCTCCTCAACCTTCGGATCGATTTCCGATTTGGCCGGAGGGCCGCCATCCAACGGAACGGTCCAAAAAGTCCACTTATCCTGTCGACTCCATCCCCAGAGCGAGAGATGTTTACCGTCCGGTCGCCAGGCCAGGCGAAAGAAACCGAATTGGGGAAGAAAATCCGCCATCACCTCGCGCGGCGGTTTGCCGTCGAGTCCCACCAGATAGATCTTGGGGATCTCCGTCGTCTGTAACGGCGAACTGTAGAAGAGAATTTGCGCGCCGTCCGGCGACCAGCGCGGGCTAGAGCCGAAGGAAGAAACTTTACGTTCCTTCCCGCCAAGCACAGGCGTTACGAAGAGTCCTCCGCCGTCGCGCTCGGAGCGGAAGACCAGCCGATTCCCCTCCGGCGCCCAATCGGGCTGCCAGTCATGGGCCTCGGACGTGGTCACGCGAACCGGATCGCCTTCGCCGACCGGCTGCACCCAGATGTCGAAATTGCCGCTCCGGTCGGAGCTGTAAGCGATCATTCGCCCGTCGGGCGACCAGCTCGGTTCGCTTTCGAGGCCGGCATCGAAGGTCAACTGCCAGAGTTTAGGCTGCGGCGGCGGCGAATCGTCCTGCGATCTCCGGCTGATCGGGAAGATGGCCAGGATAGCAATTGTCAGGGTCGCGAGCGTCGCAAACGCAATAATCGTCCATCGATTGCGAGGAAGGATTTTGCCATTGAGCGCCTCAAGCGCCTCGGACGCCTCATTAATTGCAGGTCCCGGCGCGATCTCAGCGCCGTTCAGCGGGTAGAGCGCGGCGTCGGCGTCAGCCTTCGATCCAAATCCATTGGTCTGGAGCGCCATGAACTCTTCGCTCGCGCCGTCCACTTCTCTCACGCTGGCCACGAAACGATAGCCCCGACCCGGGACGGTCAATATGTAATGGTGCGCGTTCGGCTGTTCGTCGAGGGCTTTTCTCAGCGCGGAGATGTTGCGGGCCAGGTTGTTCTCCTCCACCACGGTGTCGGGCCAGACCCGCTGCAGCAGTTCATTCTTCTCCAACACCTGGCCGCGGTTTTGGATCAGCGCCAGCAGAATCTCGAAGGCTTTAAGGTTGAGCGGCACAACCTCCCCATCACGCGTCAAAACATATTTGACCGAATCTACGCGAAATGGACCAAACTCATAGAATGGCGTGGATTGCTCTCGTTGCGCTCCGTTCATAACTTTTCAGGAGTTTTCAGAACGACAGATAACTTTTCAGAAGTAATTAGACCGCCGCAAAGACTTCGTATTCCGCTTCCGAGTATCTATTCCCAGCCAAAACCGGCGAACGTGTTCGAGCATTCGTGAGGTGAAAGGTATGCAAGGGCCGCTCGAACAGGGGCTCCTCCAGCCTTTGGTTGATCTTATATAGAGATGAAGCTAGCGATGTCAACCTGAGGTTCGAGCTGAAATGAAAATTCGAATCCGGATATCGCGCCGGTGTACGGGAATAGGTGTTTGCAGCAAAGAATGTGTAAATAGAACGCGGATGACGCGGATACGGCGGATCATCGCGGATGAAGCCAAAAAAGATCAGCGTCAATCCGCTCTATCCGCGTCATCCGCGTTCTATTAACCCGTACGCTGATATGAAAACCGCTTTACCACAACTGCGGTTTGAAGACGCCGCATTCGAGGTTTGTCATTGGTCATTGCAGGAGATCGGGTCAGTCAACCCCCAATAAACGTTGGGTAAACTCACGGCGATGACCAATGACAAGCGCATCAGCGGCCTTCGGAATTCACTTGCAAGCCATTCGGAACCCGATCGGCGAATTTTGAGAGTTTCTTCAAGATTTATGACGAATTGATGGCGATATTGATTGTCCGATGTACAAGGAGGGAGGTAAAAAATTTGTCGCCCCCGCGCACACCTCTATCGCATGCGTCTTCGGCGCGCTCCTGCTTTTGGCCGCCGCCGCTATCATGTTCGAGAAAGCGGCGCGACCTGTGGCCTTGCTGTTGGGAGCAATTATCCTCAGCTAGTTTGCATTGCTGTACTTACCGCCG
Source organism: Blastocatellia bacterium (assembly GCA_035275805.1). Classification (GTDB taxonomy): domain Bacteria; phylum Acidobacteriota; class Blastocatellia; order RBC074; family RBC074; genus JAJVID01. Next base: position 2,732 of record DATEMG010000639.1, on the reverse strand, counting down.
CTGATTACGGGCTCCCTGCTCCCCTTTAACAGCGGTTTTTGGGCCAGCGCAGGTGAGAGGCGCTGGCCCTCTCTGGCGGGAGTTTTCTCGTGGCTGGCTCGCTCCCCGTAAAACTGGACGGCCCGATGAACGCTCTCGCCAGAGTCGCAAGGGCAAAGGAAGTCAGCTAAAAGATGTCATTCAGGTCGCTGAGACGACGCCCTGAAACAATGGAAATAGACAGGATTTACAGGGTTTCCCAGGATTTTGTGTATTGAGATAAATCCTGGGAAACCCTGTAAATCCTGTCTATTTCCATTGCAGGTCAGGAAGAATCCTAAAGTAGATTGATCAGAACCTCAGCTTAAGGCCGAGTTGGATGACGCGAGGCCCGCCCCGTGTTCGAGTGATCTCGCCGAAATTACCGCCGCTCAGGTCTCGGGACGGATTTCGGAAGGTCGGCGTGTTGGAGATATTGTAAGCCTCGGCGCGGAATTCGAGCGATAAGCCTTCCTTGAGCCGGGTAATTTTCGAAACGCTGATGTCTACGCGCCGCTGATCAGGTCCGATCACGGTGTTGCGCCCCAGCGAGCCGAACGCGATGCCGGAGCTTTGGAACGCGTCGCGATTCAAATATCCGTCGAGACGCGATGTGATAGAGCCTTTGGTAGTCTGATCCCCATGCGTTGCGCCCGGGGCCATGTCGGGTCGAGGCGCAGTCGAAGAGAAAAGAATGCCGCTGAAATCGTCGTCCACAACCGTGAAGGGACGGCCCGATTGGAACGTGCCGATCCCTGAAACCTGCCAGCCCTCGACAAAGCGATTGCCTTTGAAGGGAAGCTCCCACGTCCAACTCAATATCAGCCTGTGCTTGCGATGAAAGTCGGACAGCCCGCGGTTCAAATGAGGCCGCGATTGGTCATGCTCGATCTGGAACAATCCTTCGTCGGAGAAGGTGTCTATGGATCGCGAAAATGTGTAGTTGACGTTGAACATGAATCCTCGGCTGAACCGCTTCTGCAAGCTGGTTTGTAGCGCGTGATAGATCGAGTTGGCGTTGGAAAATACGGTGTTCGCGCCCTCGTCTTCGTCAAAACCGAGCATGGGCCCGCGCAGTTCCCCCGGGATCACGCATTCATCGGGATCGTCGAAGAGGTCGCAGCCGGCGGGCGGCGTCTTGAGGTTGACGAAAGTGTCGTCGTCGATCTGATAAAAGTTGCCCGTGAAGCCTCCGCCCGGAACCCCGGCGCGACGCAGAAGGCCGACGCGGTCTATGTCGAACGGCTGATTCTGGTTGGCTAGCTGCAGCAGCTTCGTTCCCTTCGAGCCAACATATCCGATTTCGATCAACCAATTCGGCTTGAACTCCCATTGCGCGTTCAGGTTCCATTGCTGGATGTACGGAGTGGCGAGGTCGGGCGAGATCATCTGGGTCTCGAACGCCTCGAATTCAGTGTCAGGATCGTTGGAGCCGACAAGGATCGGCTCGCCGTCGTCGAATCCTACACTGAAGGACGGGATCGGGAAGACAGGGAGGTCGCGAGGAATGGTGTTCCAGTCTCCCAGATCGTTCAACTGCGATTCGCGGAAGAACGGCGCCGCCTGCCTGAGCGAGTTGGCGAAGGCTCCGGTCGTGCGCTCGAAGAAGATTCCGTAGCCGCCGCGCAGGATTAACTTATTGCCCTCGAACGGAGACCAGGCGAATCCGAATCGCGGCATGATGTTGTTGTAATCGCCTGGAATAATACTCTTGCTGTCGGCGGTCCGCAGATTCAGCCCCGCCGCGCCCGCAATCGAGCCGGGTTTGAAATTCGACGGGAAGATGAACCCGTTTTGAATGTTTCCCGTCGCAAGCGCCGTGGGGAAATCAAATGCCGTGATCAGGCCGTTGACCTCAGACGGATATCCGAAGAACTCGTGCCGCACGCCCACGTTGAACGTGAGCCTGGGCGTAACCTTCCAATCGTCGGCGACGAACCAACTCCAGTCAGTCATCCGGTAGCCCCTGACGGTCTCGCCGTAATTCAGAGAAGAGTCGTCAATCTGCCGCGCGCGGTTTCTGTCCGCCGGATTTCTGTAGCCCACCGTCAGGAAATCGAACCAGCTTTTGAGATTGTGCCTGCGATTCCGCGTCTCCTCGAGCGCGCCGTTCAATTGATGCCGCCGCAACTCGCCGCCGACGCGAAGCGAATGTTTTCCGCGGCTGAATGAAACGGTGTCTCCGAACGTGAAGGTGTTCTGGACGTCGAATATCCGGGTGCCGTCGCCCGGCGTGCCGAATCGTAGGGTGGAGCCGACATCTGTTCCACCGTCGATCTCGATCTGGCTCAGGTCGGGGACCTCGGCGGCGAAGGGGTTCTGTATGCCGAAGTCGGCGTTGTTGAAATAAACCACCGGCGCGGAGTCGTTGCGGTTACGGAAGAAACCGGCGCGGAATTCATTGACGAGCCTGGGGCCGAAGATGTGAAGGTCGGTCAGCGAGAGGGTTCGCTGGTAAGTCGTGTCTTCTCTCTCGAACCTGGTCAACGCATTGCCGTTGGCCAGCGGATCGCGGCTGGGTTGGTTCGAGAAGAAAAATTTGCCGCTGAGCTTGTTCGACTGCGTCAATTGATGATCGATGTTGACGCTGAACTGGTCCTGCCTGAAGGTCGCGGGAATTACCGAGACCACCTGGCAACTGTCGGCCACCTGGTCCTCGACTCGACCGCAGTTGATCCCGTTGGCCCCGGATGGGATCAGAAAAGACCCGTCCG
>DATEMG010000638.1:0-3562 GCA_035275805.1 Blastocatellia bacterium | reverse complement strand
CAGCGTCGTACGGATCTGGCCGGCGGTCGGCGAGCCGATGTTCGCGTTGGGGAAACCGAAATAAGGCGTGTTGAAAAGATTGTAAGCTTCGAAGCGGAACTGGACGCGCAGCTTTTCGCTCAGCGCGAAGCTCTTTGCCAGCGAGCCGTCAACATTGAAATTGCCCGGCGCGTAAAGCGTGCCACGCGACGAATTGCCGTAGGTGTTCAGCGCGGGCTGGACGAAATCGTCAATGTCGAACCACTTATCGGTCGTCTGGTTGTCGAGCCGCCCGTCCCCGATGCGGTTGGGCCAGCTAGGCGCGCCGTTGTTGACGCCGTTCTGCAGGAAGACCGTAAACGGGCGTCCGGACGTCGCCGTGACGATGCCGGTGGTTTGCCACCCGCCCAGAATGAAGCTCAGCGGCCCGTCGTTCAACCAGCGTTTGCCTTTTCCGAACGGGGACTCGTAGACGCTGCTGAAAACGACGCGATGCTTTACGTCGTACCCGGACGGGCCGCGTCCGGCTTTGACGTTGGTGATGGTCTGGGGGCCCCCTACCGCGCCGCCGCCGCTGGCCGGGGAGCCGCCGTAATCTATCGATTTGCCGAAGGTGTAGCTGAACAGAAAGTTAGATCCGCCGCTGAACCGCTTGTTCACTTTGATCAGCAGTCCGTTGAAACTGGACGAATTCCGGTATTGCGCGATGTTGATGTTCGGGATGTTGCTGAGCGGCTGGATCAACCGCCGCGAGGCTTGCGAGCCGCTTCCCGGCAACACTTCATTGACGTTGAAGAAAACCGGAATGTGAATGCCGCGGCTGCCGGCGTACCCGACTTCGAGCACGATGCTGCGGGTCAGCGCTCGCTCGACGTTCAGCGTGTACGATTGGGCGTATGGCGTCAGGTTCGAGAACTCGTGCGCGAAAATCGTCGGAGCCGGCGTGACGGCGTTCAGCGCGGCGGTCGTCGTCGGTTTGAATTGAACCGGCGTCGGGAAGGGCCGGTTGATCAGCGTCACGGCGCCGAAGTTAGCGGGCGTGACTTCGTTCGCAAAGGTCTGCGAAACGGAGAGTGGAATATTCTGGCCCAGCAGATTTCCCGCCGCGTATGGTTCCGGGAAATAGCTGATTGCGTAACCGCCGCGCACAACCGTCTTTCCTGTGCCAAACAAATCGTAGGCGAAACCCAGACGCGGGCCGAAGTTTTTGTAGTTCGTCTCTTTGCCCGCCGAACGTGAATAACCTTCTTCGCCTGCGTAAATCAGCCGCAGCTTATCTGGATCGAAGTTGACGATCAGGTCGCGGTTCTCGACGTCGGGAGTGTAGACCTCATAACGCAATCCCGCGTTGACTGTCAGCCTGCTCGTGACCTTGATGTCGTCTTGAATGAAACCGGCGAATTCCTTGTTCGTCAGGTAATAGTTTTCATTCAGGAAGCCTCGCGAGCCGCTGTTTACAAAACCCAGTAACAGTGACGCCAGGCCGGTCCCCGTGCCGGTGACGGCCGCGCCCGCTGAAAACGGCAAGCGCACGTAATCGTTGCCAATGGTCAGTAGACCGCGCGTATTCGATTGCGTAAACGGCGACGGTTTGCGAATGACCATGTGGTAGCCGAATTTCAGCGTATGCTTGTTCAGCGAGTAAACCAGATTGCTCGTGAACTGATAGTGCGTCTGTTTCGGGTTGACAGGCAGGAAATTCGGCCCGCCGCTCAAGCCGGTCAGATCAGTGATATTGATGTTCGGAATCCCTGTCGTGAATTGCGAGATGTTGATGCCCTGAATGCCTAGCGAGGTCGCGGCGTTTCTGCCGAAATCGGATTGCACCGTCCGAGGGTTGGTGCGCGCAAACCCCGCGCGAAGTTCGAGCAACAGCTTCGGCGAGAAGGTGTGGGTGTGGTTCAGCGCCAGGCCCTGCGTACGCAAAGTCGTATTCTGAATGCCGGCCACAAACGGGCCTAACTCGAACCTGCTCGCCGCAAAATCGGGCGTCGGCAGACAGCAACTTGCTTGCCCTTGCGGAGCGTCCAGGCGGAAATCTTCAAAGCTGTAACGCGCGAAGAATTTGTCGCGCTCGCTGAATTCGTGGTCGAAGCGGAAGGTGAAGGCGTTGCTGCCGACGTCGCGATTGACCACCGACGTGAAATTGTTGGTCAAGCTGCCGTTCTGTGGCAGCGGATAGATGCTGGCCACGTTGAAACCGACCTGATTGATACGACCCGCCGGAATGATGTTGTTGATGATGGTCCCATTCCTGACGTCGGCGAAGACCGAGCGCAAGATTTGCGGGTTGGCCGCGCTCACCGGCAACGACGAGTTGAAGCCCGGGTTCGCGCGCGTAGTCAACGGGTCGAACATCATCCCCAGCCGCGCCTGAATCGTTTGCCCGAGCGTATTAGTCACCATAAGCGGCGCCGAGAAAGCGCCGCCGCAAGCGCCTGCCGCGCCCGCGGAGTTCGTGCACAGATTCGCGCCCAGGTATTCGGTGAAATCGCCTGTGCGGGCCTTGGCGGTCGGCACGGTGTTGACGAAGGTCGTGCCGCGAATTTCGCGCAGCCCCGCGTAGTCGAAGAAGAAAAAGCTCTTGTTCTTGCCATCGTAGAGCTTCGGTATCGAGACCGGGCCGCTCAGGTAACCGCCGAACTGATTGCGGCGGAACGGCGGCTTGGTGGTCGGACGCGGGTTGACGAATTGATGCTGAAAAGCGTCCAGCTTGTCGTTGCGGAGGAATTCAAACAGGCCGCCGTGCCAGTTGACGGAGCCGGACTTGGTCGAGACCGCGACGACGCCGGCGCCGCGCCCGAACTCCGCCGAGAAAGTGCCGGTCAGCGTCTTGAACTCGCGCACCGATTCGACCGTCGGCTGGACGATGACCGTGTTGAACGTATACTCGTTATTGTCAATGCCGTCCACCAGCCATCCATTCGAGTTGGCGTGGTGTCCCAGCGAGTTGAAGTTCGACGACGCGCGCGGATTGAAGGTCGAGGCGCCCGACAGATTTTCCCCCGATTGCCCCGGAGTCACACCCGGCGTCAGGTAAACCAACTGCGCGAAGTTTCGGCCGTTGAGCGGCAGTTCTTTGACCGAACGCTCCTCGATCACCTGGCCGATTTCCGACGATTCCGTATGGACCAGTGTCGCGGCCGCCGATATTTCCGCCACTTCGGTAAGCTGGCCGACTTCGAGGTTGAAATCAATGCGCGCTTTCTGGTCGATCTGGACGACGACATTATTTGTGACGGCCTTCTTGAAGCCTTGCGCCTCGACCGCCACGCTGTAGGCGCCCGGGATCAAAAACGGCGCGTTGTAATTCCCTTCCTCGTCGGTCGTGTAATTGTTCGTCGCGCTCTTGGCGACGTCAGTCACAATGACTCTGGCGCCTTTGACCGCGGCGCCGGAATTATCTTTCACCGTCCCGAGAATGCTGCCCGTGGTGACCTGCGCCCGAGCGCCCACGGTCAAACCCCACACGATAAGCGCGCATCCGGCGAGTCGCAAAATAAACCTTGCGTAGCTTGTGTTCTTCATAGTTGGTATTCACTCCTGTGATAGGTGGCTTTTCATATCGGCGCACGAGGTTAAT
>DATEMG010000637.1:0-3359 GCA_035275805.1 Blastocatellia bacterium | reverse complement strand
CCCTTCACTCTTTCACTTCCAACTTGGCCCGGAAAAATTTATGATCACGCGGGAACTTACCGCTGTTCCTGGGGTCTAAGCAGGTGTCGTTGGAAATGAGACCGAGGCGCGAGGTGAGGCCCTGAAATATTGACCAAAAACCCACTGGAGATTGGGCGCGCATGCTGGCCGATAAAGAGGCATTGCTGGTTGCCAGATTAGAGGAGTTCGGGCGCTCCGAACTTCTGACGCCGGAGTTTGGCCTAAACGGCGATCAGGATGCAGGACGCTCGGGGCAACCGTGTCCGTTTGAATCCAGGCTCGTCGCCCGTCTCAGGGCGGGCGAGATGGATGCCTTCGACCAATTGGTCGAGGAATACCAGGCTCTGGTATACGCGCTGGCCATACGCATTCTGAACGACGCCGAAGACGCGCGGGACGCTACGCAGGAGACGTTTTTGAAAATCTACCGCCACTTCGGCAATTTTCGCGGCGAGGCGAGCTTGAAGACATGGATATGCCGCATCGCGATCAATCAAGCCCGCAGCGCGGATCGTTGGCTCCGTCGCCGTCGCCGTAACGACATGACATCGCTCGACGCCCCCTGGGGGCAGTCCGCGAGCGCGAATGGGGGGATGAACGGGGGGGCGAATGGCTACGACCAGCGCTCGCCGATTGATTACCTGCAGAGCGGGTATGCGACTCCTGAAGACGAAACCTTGTCGCGGGAGCGCGGCCGGCAGATCGAACGCGGGTTGAGACAATTGAAAAAGGATTTCCGCATAGCAGTTATTTTGCGGGATATAGAAGGGCTCTCTTACGAAGAGATAGCCTGGGTGACCGAAGTTTCAGTCGGCACCGTTAAATCGCGCATCGCCCGCGGACGCGAGATGCTGCGCGAGGCGATACAAGCAGGAGAAAGAGGATTTAGTTTCGGGAGCCACCGCTCATCGTGAGCGCCTTTTTTCGACGCTCAAAGCCGATGGGTCGGCGAATACGACGGAACCAAAAACAGGTCAGCAACAATTTTTGGTTCTCTTAACTGCGCTCACGATGAGCGGCGGCTCCCGATTTTAAGCGCCGCGAGGCGAACGGGCGCAGGCGTTTTTCGGCTGCCGCGCCGAGCGCGTCAAGCGGGGCATTTGAGAAGAAGCCATGATCTGCAGAGATTTTCCATTGTTCTATTCGGCTCAGCTCGACGGCCACGCGACTGAACATGATCAGTTCGCGCTCCAGCGGCATCTGCGTGAATGCGCGATATGTCGCCGCAGCGCGGCCGAGATGCGGAGCCTGCGCGCCAATTTACGGGCATTGGCCGCGCCACTCCCCGCCCCGGAATTGACCGGGCAGATTCAAAAGCGACTCCGGCAAGATGCCGCGTCGCGCGCCAGAGTTCGAGCCGCTCGGGTTCCAGGCGGCGGAATAAGCTGGGGCGACGTTCGTCGGTTCTGGTTCAACTCCTTCGCCAACTGGCTGGACGGGCGCAGGGCCAAAATCTTTTCACAGGGCGTCGGCGCGATTGTTTCAGTGCCGCTATTCTTCCTCGTGGTGCCCCATGTCTTCAAAGGGGCCAATGTCGTGACCGAAGCCTTCAGACAAGACCATCTCACGCTGACCCCGCCCGTTCAGGCGCCTCTGGCGCCTACGGCGATCTTCCAATATCGGAACGACGAGGCTTCGCGCTATCAGGCTCGACTCAAAGCCGCGTTGATTTATCCGCCGCCTCCCCCGTCCCTCAACATGAACTCCGAGTTCCAGGGGGTCGCCGCGCGTCTCATTGAAGAAGACGTGCTTTTGACTGCGGAAATCGGCAAAGACGGTGGGGCCGACAAGGTTACGTACTACGTGCCGCCGAATGACCCTTCGGTTCAAGAGAGCCTTTCGACCGCCATGTCGCAGCGCGGAATATTCCAGGGCGTCAAGCCAAATCAGAGCACAAGTTCGATTGCGGTCGTCTATCTCAGCTCGATAACGACTACAGGCCGTCTTTAAATTCAGCTGGTAATTTTCCCGAGGGCTTCGTGAATGGGACTTATAGGCCTTATGAGTCTTATAAGTCCCATTCGTGTATTCAGGCGCCGAATTTTCCCGGAGAGAGGAAATGGAAAGTAAAAAACACAATAAGAAAACCGCCGCCCCGTTTATCAACGTTACGCCGCTGATCGACGTGCTGCTGGTCTTGCTGATCATTTTTATGACCCTCAGTCCGACGCGGCCGAGCAAATTCGACGCCAGGATTCCGGATAAACAGGAGCCCGGTGAGAGCGTAATAGACGATCTCGCGCTGGTCGTGACGATCAATCATGGCGGCGGCTACGCGTTGAACATGCAGCAGGCTGCGACGCTCGACGAATTGCAATCGCAATTGCGCCGCGCGCTCGACGGACGCCCCGTCGATCGAAAGGCTGTATTCCTGAAGGCCCCGCGCGCGTTGAGCTACGGCGATGTGGCGAAGGTCATAGACATAATGAAGCTCGCCGGTTGCGCGCCTATCGGCTTACAAATCGAAAACCTCGATCAATAATAACTCGTCATTCGTCATTTATCGCATATCCATCGGCTGAGACGTCGCATCAAGGAGAAATGCGATGTTCGATAAACTGGTTGAATCAGCAAAGGAGAAACGAGGGAGACGCGCCAGGCGGCTATTCCTCGCAACCGTGGCGGTCTATGCCGTTGCGCTGACCGCGATCGGCATAGCGACCGTCATTGGGTTCCGCCCGGCTCTCGCGGGTGGGGATGAGGTATTATCAATACTGATTCCTCCGCCCGTGCCTTCAGGGCCTGATCCGAGCCCTGTTCAGGCAAAACCGAATCCCAAGTCAGCGCCCGATCAGGGGTTTGTGGCGCCGATAAAGACAACACACCCTCCGAACGTTGATGACCTGAATTTGGGGCCAATAAGGCCGATTCTGGTTTCTGGCGGCGACCCTAGAGTAATTGGTCGTGATGGCGTTATCCCTGGCGCGCCAATCTCAAACGAGCCGCCTCCACCTCCGCCTCCGACGCCGACGCCAGTTGTAAAACCCGCTGCGCCGCCGGCGCAGGATGCCGTCGTCAGGCTGACGAGCATGCTCACGCAAGGGCGGGTGGTACGGAGAGTGCAGCCCCCTTACCCTGTAATCGCGAAGCAGGCGCGGATTGAAGGCCCGGTGCAGGTCCAGATCGACATCTCCGAAGACGGCGCCGTCACCAATGTGACTCTGCTTTCCGGGCACCCCCTGTTGCGCGACGCCGCGTTGCGGGCGGCCAAACAATGGCAGTTCATACCTACCGAGTTGAATGGACATCGGGTGCGCGCAATCGGCATGATCACGTTTAACTTTACGCTCCATTGAAAACAGACAGGGCTATAGGACTTATGGGACTTATGAGACGCA
>DATEMG010000636.1:0-4662 GCA_035275805.1 Blastocatellia bacterium | reverse complement strand
AGCGGTAGCGAGCGGGCTTCACGCTCCGGACCCGCTCGCTACCGCTCGCGGTACTGATCCGTACTGTCATCTCTGCACGCCGTACATTGATTTGCAATTCGCTCTATGATTGTGTCACCGGTTCAGTCCTGCTCTGATGCGCTCGGCTTTCTGTTCCAGCTCTTGAGCCTCTTTTTTCAGCTTCTCAGCTCTAACGACCGCCTCATTCCTTTTGATCGTGATGGTATCGGCCGGCTCATCAGCAAGCAAAATCTCCGCGCGTTCCCGCATCGCTTCCAGAACTTCGGACCTTTTAAGCTCCATTTGCGCGACGAGGGAATAGTACTGCGGGTAATCGCCTCCCAGATTCAATTTACTCAGCCGCTCCGCCTTCAGCGCGGCGTCGCGGAGCGCGGACGCGCCGGCTTTTAGCGTCTCTATCTGCTCTCGCGCGATCGCGGCGACGGCGGCTTTCTCTTTGACGTAATCTTTCCCGCTCAACTCAGCTTCTTTGGCGTAGAAGCGCAGCGTAGACTCGTTGGCCTTCTCCCTGAGCGCATTGATCTCGCTCGCCGCCTGGTTGACGTCCCTGACCTCCTTGACGCCCTTCGGTTCCAGAGAGTGATCGTAAGTTTCGTATCTCGGGTCTTCGTTCAACTCGTGCCGTTTGAGGAAGTCCCACGCGTCGCGGTTGATTTGCGGCGCCAGGTCGTAATACCAGTGGTCATGCCCTTTCATGACCTTCACCTCGATGGCGAAGCCTCGTTCTTTCAGCGCGGCCTCCGTCGCCTGGACCGAAGGCAGGGGGAAGAACGTGTCCCTGTCTCCGACGATGATAGCCAAGGGGGTTTTGCGTCTCGCGTAGTCCCTGACGGAAAGTTCCCTCTCGGTCCGCCACGAGCCGGCGTGAACCGCAGTCGCGGCGAAAAACTCCGATTCCATCATCGAAAGGTTGAGTGCGAAAACGGCCCCCGCCGAGTGGCCGAAGAGATAAATGCGGCGCGGGTTGATCTGATACTTCGCCCTGAGCGCTTCGACCAGGTCATGGATGAAGCCGGGGCCGTCTCCTGGTATTTGCCATCCCTGCGTGTCGCGCGAGTCCGGCCCGGCGATGATGACCCCCTCTCGGCTGGCAAGCTCCTTCCACTTCTCCATCAGCGAGAGTCCGTTGCGCCCCGAACCGTGGAGCAGCACGATCAGCGGGGCGGAAGCTGACGATTTCGCCGAATCGGGAACCATCAGGTAGTAAGCGCGTTTTTTACCTTGTGATTCCAACGACTCCTTGGTAATCCGTTCGGCGGCGCGCGATTGAAGGAATAACATCGACAGCGCGAGTAAGGCCCAGCCAAGATTTTTGCCGATCATCAAGCGTCTCCATTTTACCTGGTCATCCAGTAACCATTTTTGTATGAGAGCTTCAGCCTGCCCAATTGCTTTGGCGCTTTGATTTGCACATGTAACTTATGCCATGCGGTTCCGCTGGTTACATTGCTGGGGTAAAAGCCTATGACATATTGCCGCCGGAGCATCAACGCCAGTCGCGTATAGACCACCTCGGCCGAGGCATAGTCGAATGGAAACAACGCCTGCCCCCCGGTCGGTTCGGCTAAGAATTTCAGCGTGCCGGCGCCGTTGGAGATCTCGCTCATTCCTATGGCGTAAATCTGGACGTCGTTTTCCCTGAGCAGATTCTGCAACTCCCTGCCCGAATAACGGCTGCTATTCTCCTCGCCGTCGGAGAAGATTAAGATCACCTTCTTATGATGTCGACCCTCACGAACCTTCTCGACCGCCGCGTATGTGGCGTCGAACAGGGCGGTGCTTCCCTTCGCGTTGATAAACGTCACGCGGTTTAGAACCGCCTCCGGCAGTGACGTGAAATCCTGAACCAGTTGAACGCGGTCGTTGAACGCGTAGACATAGAATTCGTCCTCCCTATGCGAATTTTCGAAGAAGTGTCTGAGCATCGACAGAGAGCGGGAGCTGAAGTTCCCCATCGAGCCTGACACGTCGTAGACTAATCCCAAAGAGATAGGAGCGTCGTCATCGGAGAAGAACACGATGTCCTGCTTGATTTTGTCGTCGAAAATCTCAAAGTCCTCTTTCGTCAGGCCGGCGACGAACCTCCCGAGTTTATCGTTTACCGAAACTGTCATATTCACCAGCTTGGTATTTAAAACGATTCTGTCCTGGGGGTTTTGAGGCGCCCGTTTTGAGTAAGGTTCTTGACGCAGTGAGAGCGCCGTTGAGGAAGTGGGTTGCGCCGGCTTAGCCATTAATGCCGCAATAGGGTGGAATGAGACCGCGGTTATTATGGTCGCAATAACGGAGCCGACTTTCCGTGACATGGCGCCTCCTTAGCCACGGCGAATGCGCTAAAGAAATTGAGAGCCGCGACGACTTAATCAAATAAAAAATGATAGGGATGGCGGGAAGTATATGACTGGCCTGGCGCGCATGCAAGGAATCATCATCTTTGCGCCTTTGCGCCTTTGCGCCTTTGCGAGAAAAAACGCTTGGTGGATCTGACCTCGGATTCTCGCAAAGGCGCAAAGGCGCAAAGATAGCCTGTGATTCCATGGGGGCGGTTAGATCGATAATGGGATTCCCCGATCCCAGAATCGCACACCGCGATGCGGGGCTCCCCTCGTCCGGCGCGCGTCAATAGAAGTGAAATAAGGATTTATCTGTCCAGGCCTGATGGCACGCCGTTTGGTTATACGAACGGTAAAGCTAATTGCGGCCTTATGTAGTGCGCCGCGGTACATTCATTCCGGGAGGACTCAATGAAAACTCTATGGCAAGACCTGCGTTACGGCGTTCGGATGCTGATGAAGCGGCCGGGATTGGCGCTCGTCGCCACGCTTTCGCTCGCGCTTGGTATAGGCGCCAATACTTCGATGTTCAGCTTAGTCAACGCCCTATTCCTTCGGCAATTGCCAGTGACCGAGCCTGGCGAGTTGATGTTTGTCTTCAGCGGCACGCGCAACAACCCGTGGGCGACTGTTTCTTATCCGAACTACGTTGATTACCGCGACCGGAACGCAGTCTTCAACGGGCTGGCGGCTTACGGCGTCATCACTGTAAGTCTGACCAGTGATGAGCGGCCCGATCAGGTCAACGGAACCATTGTCACGGGCAATTATTTTGACGTGCTGGGCGCACGCGCGGCGCTCGGGCGCGCGATCTCGCCGGAGGATGACAAGACGCCGAACGCGCATCCCGTCGTCGTTCTCAGCCATCGTCTGTGGCAGAGCCGTTTCGGCGGCAGCAGCGCTGTCATCGGGCAGGAGATCGCCCTGAACGGCAATAAGTTCACGGTCATCGGCGTGATGCCCGCGGGGTTCGAGGGCGCGGAGATTTTGGAGAAGAGCGACTTTTACACCCCGATGATGATGCAGGCCGTGGTGCGGCCTCCGCGCGGCGGTTTTTCGGGCGAGATGAACCCCGACCTGTTGCAGCGGCGCGGGCCGTCCTGGTTGCGGATGATCGGGCGGTTGAAGCCGGGCGTTTCGATGGAACAGGCGCAGGCGGGAATGTCGGTGATCGCGTCGCAACTTGAACAGGCTTATCCGAATGAATATCGGGGAAGGATCGCGACGCTTTTTCCCGTCAGCAAGGTTGATCCGCGCGGTTATAAGCCGCTTGGCGCCGCCGCCGCGTTGCTGATGTCCGTGGTCGGGATGGTTTTGTTGATCGCCTGCGCGAACGTGGCGAACCTGCTTCTGGCGCGCGCCTCCGCGCGGCGCAAGGAGATCGCCGTGCGATTGGCGATTGGCGCGAGCCGGTCGCGACTGATTCGCCAGTTGCTGACCGAGAGCGTTTTGCTCGCGCTGCTGGGCGGATTGGTCGGATTGCTGATCGCGTTCTGGACGATTGATTTGTTGAAAACGACTCCGCCGCCTGTGGGAATCTTCTCGTTCAACCTCGATTTCAGCATTGACGGACGCGTGCTCGGGTTCACGCTGGCGCTGTCCTTATTGACCGGGGTCGTTTTCGGCCTCGCCCCGGCTTTGCAATCATCGCGACCCGACCTGCTGCCGTCCTTAAAAGACGAATCGTACTCGCCGGTTCAATCGCGCCGCCGGTTCACGATGCGCAATCTGCTGGTCGTGGCGCAGGTCGCGCTGTCGCTCGCGCTGCTGATCGGCGCCGGGCTGTTTTTGCGGAGCCTGTGGAAGATTCAAAGCGTGCATCCCGGGTTCGACGCGGACAAGGTTTTGACCGCGTCGCTCAATATCAATTTGCTTCGCTACACCACGCGACAGGGCCGCGATTTTTATCGCCAAGCCGTCGAGCGCGTCGCGGGTTTGCCAGGAGTTGAATCGGTGAGCCTTGCGCGCGTCGTGCCGATCAGCGGGGGCATGCGAATGACCGATTTCGTCATCGAAGGACAGGATGAGCAGGAGATCAATAGACAGCGCAATGACGGAGACAACGCTTCGCATTCCGTCGGCGCGAATTATCTTCAGACGATCGGCGTCCCACTGTCGCAGGGCCGAGATTTCACGGCGGCGGACGGCGAGAGCGCGCCGCGCGTGGTTATCGTCAACGAGTCTTTCGCGCGCCAGTATTTCGCAGGGCAATCCCCTTTAGGTAGGCGCCTGCGCTTCGGCGGTCCCAGAGACCCATGGTCTGAAATCATCGGCGTCGCCCGCGACAGCAAATATCGCACTCTCGATG
>DATEMG010000635.1:0-10862 GCA_035275805.1 Blastocatellia bacterium | reverse complement strand
TCGCCCCGTCGCCCCGTCGCCCTGTCTCCCCGTCTTCTCTCCGTCTCTACTTTTTCTCAGCCGGCTGGGGCGTCTCTTTCTTGGTCAACTGATCTAAGATCTCGCGCGGCAGCGAGATCGAAAGCGCCACGTCATTGACCTTCGACCCGATCTTCACCAGATCGAGCAACTGCGCTATGAGGTTGGTCTTCGGATCGCCACTCCCGAAGATGTCCTTGCCCAAACCGACCAACCCTTTCAATCCATTCTCCAGTTCAGTGGCGTCGTTCTGCGATGCGGTACGGATGAGGGTGTCGAGCGAAAGGCCAAAATCGCCGGCGACGTCGAATGTGCCCAGAATCATCTTGATCGCCGCGACCGATTTGAAGAGGTCGCCTTGATTAGCCGCCTCGGCGCGGAGGGTTTCGGGAACAACCAAAGCGAACCGAACCAGCGCGGACGCGCGCGTTTCGTTAAGCGCGCTCTTCATCGCGGCGCTGACGCCGCCCTTTGCGGCGCCGGTCTGAACATCGACCACCTGCTTGACCGCCTTCATATCGCCAAAGGCGACTCTCTGCCGCCCCAGCGCGGCCAGGCCGAGGTCGTCGGTCTTGAGAGAAAACGCCCCGGCCGACGGCCCCTTTGCTTTCGAGAGAACGTTGTAGATCGTAATGCCCTTGTAGTCGGATGTCTTGAATTCGCCCCCGAACTCTTTCATCACGGCCTCGATCTGTGTGGAATCGGGATCGATGCCATGGATGAGGACCACGCCGCTTCCCTGCGTGCTGTCCATGCCGACGCCGATGACGACTTTCTGAATCCTAGACGGGTCGACGCCTGTCTTCAGCGTGAAATCCTGGATCGACTTCGCCAGTTTATCCACGCCGCCAATAGTGAGGCTGGTCAGTTTAGGCAGCAGTTCATTAAACGCGCGACCGACATCCAATACGGCGATCAGATCGGTAGCGGGCAGCATCGCCACTAATTCATCCTCAATCACCGCCGACGGCGCTTTCGACTTAGTCATGGTCTTGACCACCCGGGGTTTCGTGGCGGGAGAGCGTCCCTGCCCAGCCGATTGCGCGTTTGCGCCTCCGAGCGCCGAGGTGATTAAGATGATGATTAGCGCAGCGCTAAAAAATTTACGCATAATATCCCTCCACATTGCTCAGGATTGAGATCGATTTACAAAACCCTGAGCAATTCTGTAAATCCTCTCTGTTTTCTTTGCTTCTTTCATGTCGCTCATTGCGACATGCGCGACCTCTCGGCTCTTTACTAAGCGCGCCTCGGTTGACACTACATGCGCTTCGAAGTAGTTTTGCGATATCCCATCCCATGGCGCCGGCGAGATTATAGCGCGAGTAGGGGCTAAGTGACGATGACAGACCAAGAGCGCGGATTGCGCAAAGAGCACATCTGGCTTATAGCCTTGTACGAGATGGAGGAGCGGGCCGAAGAACTGCTCGATCGCTTGAACGCGATCGGCGTCGACACGAGCGAAGCGACGACCTTGCGTGTGGAAATCGACGAACGGCAGCGAGCCGCAAAGTTCAGCCCCGTCTCCGGCGACTCGCCGCTGCCCCCCACCGTCCGTAGCGCGATAACCGGCGCCTTGGCCGGGGCCGCCATAGCCCTGCTCATCGGCCTGGCGCTCTATTCTACAGGGCAATTGAATATGCCCTTCATAGCCGGCATGTTCAACCACGCAGTCATCTGTGTCGGCGCCGGCGCGCTGATTGGCGCCTTTTTCGGCTCGATCTTCGGCTCTGCGAAACAACACAAAATAGCCCGCGCCACGGGCGCCCAAATGCAACGTTTGAAAAGCAACGGTTTTCTAGTCGCCGTCAAAATGGCACCGCGATTGGCCGAACAGGCTGAAGAGATCGCGCGTGGGCTGGGGGCGAAGGAGATTATTTTTTAGTTATTGGCTGAGCCTCGCCTTTATTTCACATGGCGCATCTCTATGGCATATGAAATGCAATGTCTAAGATATGACATATGATGCAATCATCATTGGCGCCGGTCCCGCCGGCTCGTCTGTTTCCACGTTGCTTGCGCGCGAGGGATTGCGCGCTCTGCTGCTTGAGAAAAGCCGGTTCCCCCGCGAAAAATTGTGCGGCGAATTTGTCACGCCCAACTGCCTGAACGTGTTCGATCGTTTGGGAGTGAGGGAACAGATCTTCGAGTCTGGGGCAAAGATCATCGATCAATGGACTTTGTTCGCCCCCGACGGGCGAGGCGTTGAGGTGCCGATGGAATGGATCGCCGACGGCCACAGACACGCCATCGGCATTTCGCGCGCGCGGATGGATATGATTCTGCTGGAATGCGCGAAAGAGGCGGGGGTTGATGTGCGCGAGGGATTTCATGTGTCGCCGCGATTGCTCCGCGAGAACGGGACGATTTTTATTGAGGGCAAGGCCGGCGGCGAAATCGTCGAGCGGTTCTCAGCGCCGGTGGTGATCGACGCATCGGGCCGCAACGGGGTTTTTTCGACCCAAATCGCGCAGCGAACGTCCCTACTTGGCGGATCGCGACTCTTCGGATGCAAAGTCCACCTGCGCGCGGTCGAAGGAATGAGGGGGATCGGCGAATTATTCTTCTACAACGACGGTTACGGCGGGATGTGCGACGTCGAAAACGACCGAACCAATCTCTGCTTCATCACGACCGAGGCCACGCTGCGCGAAGCCAAGGGCGACCGGGAGAAATTGCTCGACCTGACAATGCGGTCAAACCCGGCGGCGCGACGCCGTTTGCGCGACGCTGTGGTTGACGGCGAGTGGGTCGGCACGGGTCCGATCACTTATGGGCGCAGGCGCCACCTTCCAGGCGTAATCTCGATAGGCGACGCGGGCGCGTTCATCGATCCATTCACCGGCAGCGGCATTCTGCTGGCGCTCAGCAGCGCGGAGCTTGTGGCGGAAGTCATCCGCCAGGCCTTCTCCGAAGGGGTCAAAGACGCCGTCGCGATCGCCAGGAGATACGACCAACTCCATCGCGCGCGTTTCGTCTGGCGATTCCGGGCCTGCGCATTGTTGCGCGCGGTGGCGTTCAACTCCAGGGCTCGCAACGCCATGGTCTCCCTCTTGACCCGCCATCACTCGCTTGTGAAGTTACTGGCGTTGAGCGCGAAGCAAAGAACGCCCCACCCTCGTTCGGCAAGATTTTGGACATGACGGATTTTACGTCATGTCCATGTTTCAGGAAGCCTCCGGCCAAAACCTTTCTCTACAACGCCCGATCCAAGCGCTCCAACTTTCCTGCGCTGCTCCTTCTCTTAAACCGGTTGGCGAATCGGTGTATGTTGTGGGGCGATTTGTTTAATCGCCCTGTTGATGGCCTGGTCTGCTCAGGAAACAAGCGCGAGTAAACAACTCGCGCCACAGCGCGCGGAGCCGCGCTTTCAGGAACTGCTCGGGCGTATGCCGAGGCAATTAAAAATTCCACCTGCGGCAAGGGCTCACCTCACTTCATACGCTAGCGCGCTCCTGGCAATCGGCGTCAATCCGCTCTATCCGAGTTATACGCGTTCTATGGACTCGTACATCCATTTGATAATCGCTCTAATATTAGGGACACGCGGCGATTGTCGGAATTTGCCCCACAGTAATCGAACTAATGTTTGACTACCGCCGGGATTTCGGGTTTCATGCGCTATCGAAGTCTGAACTTTGACGCCTTTAAATCAAACTAAGCGGGATTGGCGCATTACCGCGCGTGACCAAGCGGCTGGGATCGCAATCAGCCGTTTGCTCGCGCACGCGTTAATATATCGGTGTACGGAGGTCATCCAGTTTGATTTAACACGGGATTGAGCAAAAAAGCGTTGTCCCCGCCAAATAAGAAGTCAATAAATTACGAAGGCTTGAGAATTCAGCAGTGAGCGCAGTCGAAAGGAATATAAAGGCTGGGTCGCAGACATCGACGACCGTGCGGAAGTCCGATTTTGCGCCGTCTTCTCATTCACCCAACGCGACTTTCTGGCGCGTCGAAGGCAGTCTGCTTAACCTCGGGGCGGTTCGCCCCGTGGCGTTCTTCACCTGGAACGCGCAGAGCTTCTCCGAGCGATGGATGCGGCGCAGCGGCGTCGCGCTGCTGGCCATGATACGTCCCTTGCTCTACGCGTTTGACCGCATCTTCGCCACGCGCGCGCTGCACACCTTGCTGCGCGGCGTGAGCCGGGACCGCCTGGACCTTCTCGGCGAGGAGTATTTCAACTACGTTCTCAAACCCAAGCTGAAGCCGAACGGGGTGGCGAACTTGAAGGAGGCGCAGGCGCGCGGCGCGCGCGTCGTGCTCGTCAGTCAGGGACTGGACCACGTCATGCGGCCTCTGGCGCGGCATCTCGGGGTCGAGCGCCTGATCGCCAACCGCCTCGAATTTCGCGACGGCCTGGCCACGGGCCGACTGCTCTCGCCGGTGATCCGGCCGAGACAGGCGCTGGCGCGGATCATCGGCGGAAAGCCCGACGGGCGCGTCACTCCCAAAAGGCTCGCGCGCAACCTGGGCTTCTCCCATCATAGAGAGATGCTAGACAACGCGGTGATTCCCGCCGGACGCCAGGTCGTCACATCAACCACGCCTACGGTAATCTTCGAGTCGCGCAAGCAGGACGAAGAGCTATCCGTGCGCGGAGCGCTCTCGGGCAAACACGTCCTGCTCATCGGCTTCACAGGGTTCATCGGCAAAGTCTGGCTGGCGAAGATACTCGAAGAGATTCCGGAGATAACCAAGGTCTATTTGCTCATACGCCGCCAACGCTCCACGACGGCCCGGCGCCGCTTTGAGAAGATCGTCGCCGAATCGCCGCTCTTCGAAAATCTGCACGCCAGGCACGGGGACGATTTCGGCGCCTTCCTGAGCGAAAAGATCGACGTCATCGAAGGCGACGTCACGCAGCCGGGCCTGGGGATCGAACCCGCGACGTTCGATAGGATGAAATCTGATCTCGACCTGGTAATCAACAGCTCCGGCCTGACCGATTTCAACCCCGACCTGCGCCAGGCGCTGTCTATCAATATTGACGGCACGCTTCACCTGATCGATTTCCTGCGCCGGTGTGACCGCGCGGCGCTGCTCCACCTTTCGACCTGTTATGTGGTCGGGTACCGAGACGGCCGCATCGCCGAAGCGATCACGCCCAATTACACTCCGAAAGGCCTCTCCGATTTCGACGCCGAGGCCGAATACGAATCGCTGCTACTGCTCGCCAAAGAGGTCGAGTCGCGGGGCGAAAGCCCTGAGATCGCCGAGCGGCTTCGCCAGATGGTTTTGAGCAAAGGGCGGAAGCTGGGCGATACGGAACTCGAAGCGCAGATTCGCAAACAGCGCCAGCGCTGGACCCGCGACGAACTGATCGAGGCCGGAATGCGCCGCGCGCGCGAACTGGGATGGCCCAACACTTATACCTTCACCAAGAGTCTCGCCGAATCGCTGATCGCCAGACTCGGCGCCGACTTGCCCGTCGCCGTCGTGCGCCCGTCAATCGTCGAGACCTCCACGCACGACCCGTTCGAGGGCTGGAACGAAGGCGTCAACACCTCGGCGCCGATCTCTTACCTGCTCGGCACCTTCTTCCGCCAGATGCCGACGAACGGCAAAAAGTGCCTCGACATTATTCCCGTAGACCTGGTCTGCCGCGGGATGGCGCTGATCGCGGCGGCTCTGATCGAACGCCGCCACGAGCCGCTCTATCAACTGGCGACCTCCGCGACCAACCCCTGCGATATGCGCCGCACCATCGAATTGACCGGGCTGGCGCACCGCAAGCACTACCGCGCGCAGGACGATTTCAACCAGCGGCTGCTCGCCTACTTCGACACGATCCCCGTCTCGAAGGAGCGCTACCAGAAACTCTCGGCGCCGGCGCAGAAGCAGATAGTCCAGGCGCTGCAGCGCATCCTCTCGCCGCTGCCGATGATGCGCTCGCCGCTCGTCCGCAGAGAGCGCGACCTGGACCGCGTCGAAAAGATCATCGAACTTTACGAGCCGTTCATCCTGCACAACGAATACGTCTTCGAGGCGCGGAACGTCGAACTGCTCTCAGCCGCGCTGCCGGAAGACGAGCGCGCCGCCTTCGGATATGACGCGAACTATATCGACTGGTGGGACTACTGGATCAACGTCCACATCCCGGCCCTGCGCAAATGGTCTTACCCGATCATCGAAGGCCGCCCGGTCGAAAACACGACAAAGCGAGCGGTTCAAATGCAGACGCCCGAAGAGAGCGTCGCGGCAAGTTGAACGCGGCCCTGAATTCTTGCATCATCATTTTATGGCAATCTTCCTGACCGGCTCGACCGGCTACGTGGGAGCGCACGTCGCTGCGCTCCTACTCGAAAATCACAAAGACAAGCTCAACCTGCTGGTGCGCGCCAGAACCGAGCAGGAGGCCGCCGAGCGTCTGTGGAAATCAATGCAACTCCACCTGGATTTCCCGCGCTTCTACGAGTATCTGCAATCGCGCGTCAACGTCTACTGCGGCGATCTGACCGAGGCGAAGTTTGGCTTATCCGAAGCGAATTACCGCCGTCTGGCCGAGACTACCGATTCGGTCATACACTGCGCCGCATCGCTCAACCGCAAGAGCGAAAAGGTCTGCCTGAACGTCAATCTGCGCGGCACGCTCGAAGTGATCAAAGCCGCGCAGGCCGCCCGCGATCTGCATGGGCTGAGAAGGTTCAGCGACGTCTCGACCGTGGCCATCGCCGGCCATCGCATTAACGAGGTAGTCAAGGAAGACGAGGCGCTCGATTGGAACCGTTCCGATTACGACCCCTATGCGCGGACCAAGAAATTTTGCGAGCACATGGTCGCCGAACTGCTGCCCGATGTCCCGCATACGGTCTTTCGTCCGAGCATCATCCTTGGCGATTCGCGTTACGCCGAAACGACGCAGTTCGACATGGTGCGCTCGTTCGTGTTCCTTGCGGGATTGCCCGCGCTTCCCTTTCGCCCTACGGATAAAGTGGACATTGTCAACGTGGACTTCGTCGCCGAATCCATCGTCGCGATCCACCAGAAAGAGAAGCCGAACCATGACATCTATCACCTCTCGTCCGGCGTCGATTCGCAGACGTTTAAAGAGCTGACCGACGCGCTGGCCGAAGCGCAGGGCAATCGTGGCCCCGTCTATTTGCCCGTGTTCGAAAAGCCGTTCACGCGGATCAATAACTGGCTGGCGGATAATTTGCGCGGCAACGCGCTCGGCTACGGCGCGACGTTGCTGAAGGTATTTATTCCTTATCTGGTCTGGAACACGGTCTTCGACAACACGCGCATCACGAGCGAGACGGGCAAAAGGCCCGCGCCGTTTTCACGGTATAGTTATCCGTTGTTGAGATTCAGCAAGGCAAGAAATTTCACCTATCCATACAAGGATTGGCCGAGTGGCGCGCCACAGAATTTCCAGCCTGCGGCGGTTCCGGCATCGAGATAGCCCGAAGTTAAGCGGCGATGGCATCAGAGGATTACTGAATGGAAGACAAGGAAGCAAGGGACGCAAGATTGCTGACAGAGCAAGAACGGCAAGGACTATGTAAGATGCTCTTCAATGCTCTTCTAGAGATAAGAATGTTTGGCAGGGAAGGTAAAGCGGAACAGGCGGCTGATCTCGCAGACGCTTTCCACAATCTGCCAATATATCTGTGGAGTGATAAGTTCAGCATGAGCCTCTTCCGAAGGTTTTTAGAGGAATACCAGCAAATGCATCTGGAAAGCGAAGGCTTTGATTACGTAAGAATGCTCGATGAGATAACTAGAGAAGAAGCCTGACTACGATATTGTCGGCTATCACGGCTATGAGCCCTACATAGAAGACACAGAATGGATTTTACAGAACGCATCACCATTGATCCTGAGATCTGTCATGGCAAGCCGACCATTCGTGGGCTGCGCTACTCGGTAGAAACGATCCTGGAAATTCTCAGTTCGGGAATGACCATCGAGGAAATTCTGGCCGACTACGAGGACCTCGAACGGGAGGACATTCTGGCGGCGCTTGCCTTTGCTACACGACTCAGTCGGATCAAACGCATCGAATCTAACGAGTATAAAGGTGGAAAAAGATGTCTGAACTGATCGAGAGAATCACCATCAACCCCGAACAATGTGGCGGACGTCCATGCATTCGCGGAATGAGAATCAGGGTGATTGACATATTGGATTTGCTGGCAGCTGGGCTGACGGCTGAAGAAGCGCTTGAGGAACTTCCTGACCTTGAAATGGAGGACATTCAAGCTGCGCTGTCATATGCGGCACGCCACTTGGATCATCCTCGTCTTGCCGCCTAACGATCTGGACACATGACAATCTGGATTGATGCACAACTCTCTCCAGCAATTGCTAAATGGATTACGGAGAGCTTCCTTGTTCAAGCGATAGCTCTTCGTGATCTCGGCTTGCGCGATGCGACTGACCGCCAAATCTTTACCGCCGCGCAGCAGGCCGTGGCAGTAGTGATGACTAAAGACAGCGATTTCGCCGAATTAGTCAACAGATACGGAGCGCCGCCGCAAGTCATCTGGCTAACCTGCGGCAATACTTCAAATGCGCGCCTCAAACAGATTCTAACAAAGACGTTGCCGCAAGCAATTGCTCTTTTGGACGCAGGGGAGCCATTGGTCGAGATCAACGCGACCTGACAACAGAAGCGAAACGACTCACAGCACAGTTTTCGAGGAACACGCGATGAGCATGGATTTGGCTCTTGAAGCTTGGGTCAGTGGACTGATCGAGCTGTCGAAATTCAAATGGATGTTGGGCGCTGGCCGCCGATGGCAGCAGGGCGAGAAACTAAAGCTCTTCTTCACCGGTTACAACGGCACTCGCAACACGGGGGCAGATGTGCGCGTGGAGGAGATGCTGCGCCAGGTCAACCACATCCTCGGCCCGGACAAATGCGAACTTAGCGTGTTGACGCAGAACTTCCAACTGACCGACGGCTATTTCAAAGGCGTCAGGCAGGTCTATCTGCCCGACCTCTTCCCGCCGATGCTCTGGCGCGAAGTGCCTAAATTCGACGGCGTGGTCGCCTGCGAAGGCTCGCAGTTCAAGAGCAAATTCGCCAACGCGCTGACGACGATGATGATCGGCTCTCTGGGCATCGCTGCGGCGCAGAACAAATTGTCGGTCAGTTACGGCGCCGAGGCGGGTTACATGGACCCGATGATCGCCAAGATGGTCGCGCGCTACTGCAAAGATTCGTTCGTCATCACTCGAAACCCCGAATCACAAACTGTGCTCGGCAAGCTCGGCGTCTCGACCGAACTCGGCACAGACACCGCCTGGACGTTCGAGCCGCCCCAGCCCTATGGTGATGACTACGGCGATGATCTGTTGCGTAAACACGGCTGGGACGGGTCTACGCCTGCGCTGGTCGTCTGCCCGATCAATCCCTTCTGGTGGCCGGTGAAGGCCTCGGTGGCAAAATACGGGGCCAAGCTGCTGACCGGCGCCTATCAGGAGAGCCATTATCGCAAGTTCTATTTCCACAACGCCGGGCCGGAGGTCGAGCGCAAGTATGACTTTTACCTGACGGCGATGGCCAAGGCCGTCGAGCGATTCCGCCGCGACAACCGCGTCTTCGTCATCCTGGTGGCGATGGAGATGCTCGACACGAGGGCTTGCAAGAGAGTGGCCGACAAGTTGTGCGGCGACGTCCCGATCTTCTCGTCCGCTGAGTACGACATGTATCAACTTGTCAGCCTGCTGCGTCGCTGCCACCTGATGGTCTCGTCACGCTTTCACGGCATCGTGACCTGCATGCCCGCCCTGGTCGCGTCGGCGGGAGTGACGATGGACGAGCGCATCCACAACCTGATGCACGAGCGCGGCCACCAGGACTTGCTGCTGACTGTGGACGACCCCGAATTGGAAGAGAAACTGATCGTAATTATGGGCAAGCTGCTCAAAGAGAGCGAAGCCATCCGCGACGGCGTCGGCAAGACGGTGGCGAAGAATTTGAAGGTCATGGCGAAGATGGGCGTCTACTTCGAGGAGCACTTGCAACGGCGCTACCCCGAATTCCCGATCCGCAACGGGTTGCAAAATTGGGAAGATTATCTGCCGCCGTTGAGTCCGAACTTGCGGAAATTGCTTGAAACCTACAGTTGAGATCGTACACGGATTGAACGGATCACGACGGATTTTGACGGATTATCCGCGCTGATCCGCAGCGATCGGTCTGATCCGTGTACGATCTCGATTCGATTCATAAACCAGATGAATTTCATCGATAACATCCTTCATCGTCTGACCCACCCCCCCGATCACCCCGTCCTGCGCGAGGCGCGCGACGGGAAATTCGGCGTCGCCACGCGCGCCGATCTCCTCGCGCAAATCCGCGCCGCGCGAACATTCATTCGCCGGTCGGGGCTGAATAAAGGCGACCGCGTCGGATTGCTCGCGCCGAACAGCATTCGCTGGACGGCACTGGATTTGGCGCTGACGGCTGAGGGCGTCATCGTTGTCCCGCTCTACTCGCGCCAGGCGCCGAACGAGCTTGTCAATATGCTCAAAGATTGCGGCGCGGCGATGGTCTGCTGCGGCGATGAGGCTTTGCGAGACGGTCTCGCGAACAATTGGGTCGACGACGCCCCGCCGCTGAAACTCTTCGACGAGGTCTTCGCCACAGAGGCTTCAACCGAGATCGCCGACGAGCCGATTAAGCTTGAGGATTCGGATGTCGTCACGATCATCTACACTTCGGGCACGTCGGGCGAGCCGAAGGGCGTGATGCTAACCGCCGGCGGAGTAACGTTTATGCTCGACCGCACGGGGATGCGGTTGGATCAATTGATGGAGGGCGCGACGGAGACGGCGCCGGATCAGATCTTCCACTACCTTCCCTGCTGCTTCGCCGGTTCGTGGATTCTGCT
>DATEMG010000634.1:0-9296 GCA_035275805.1 Blastocatellia bacterium | reverse complement strand
CCAATGACGATTCCCTATCTCTCTCAAACCGCATCCGTATAAAATCGAATAATGACAACATCGAACAAACTGGTCGTTTCAACTTCTGAGATTCGCTCACACTTTCCCGCCCTAGAACGCATACACAACGGCTTCCCCGTGGCCTATTTCGACGGCCCAGGCGGCACACAGGTTCCGCGCGCGGTCGCCGAAGCGATGAATGATTATCTCTTTCATCACAACGCCAACACGCACTGGGCCTATCCGACCAGCGCCGAGACCGACGAGTTGATCGCCGACTCGCGACAGGCCGTGGCCGATTTCTTTAATTGCGAGCCGAATGAAATCTCGTTCGGCGCCAATATGACCACGATCACTTTCCATGTCGCGCGGGCGCTGGGGCGCGGCTACAACCCCGGCGACGAGATCATCATCACCGAACTCGACCACCACGCGAATAACGCGCCTTGGCAGGCGTTGGCGAAAGAGCGCGGCGTGACGATTCGCACAGTGAGAATGCTTCCCGAAACGGGCCAGCTCGATTGGGACGATCTCGCGGGCGCGATCAACCGCAACACGAGACTGCTGGCCATCGGCGCCGCTTCGAACGCCCTGGGCACGATCAACGACGTTCAATATGCGGCGCGGCTGGCGCACGATGCCGGCGCGCTCGTTTTCGTCGACGCGGTGCATTACGCGCCGCACGCGCTCGTGGACGTTCGCGACCTCGAATGCGACTTTCTGGCCTGTTCGGCCTATAAATTTTACGGGCCGCACCTCGGCGCGCTTTACGGCCGCTACGATCTGCTCGAGAGGCTGGATGTCCCGAAACTCGAACCCGCGCCGAGTGAGGCGCCTGAACGCCTGGAGACCGGCACTCAAAACCATGAGGGGATGGTCGGGACGGCGGCGGCGATAGACTTCCTCGCGTCGTTGTCCAAGGGGGAGACGCGCAGAGAGCGGCTGCGGAATTCTTTCGCGGCGCTGCACGCGCGCGGCGCCGACCAATTTAAGCGAATGTGGGATGGGCTGAGTTCGATCGAAGGCGTCACGCTCTACGGCCCCGAGCCGGGCGCCCCTCGCACGCCGACGCTCTCATTCACGCTCAAAGACGTCCCGTCAATCGAAGTCACGCAGAAACTGGTCGAACGCGGCGTCTTCGCTTCGCACGGGGATTTTTACGCGCAAACAGTGGTCGAACGCCTCGGCAAAGTAGAACAGGGATTGCTGCGCGCCGGATGCGCCTGTTACACGACGGAAGAAGAGGTTGATCGATTGGTCGAAGGGGTGCGGGAGATCGCGTCTTCTAGTTGATCAATGTATCCGTCAATGCGTACTGTACCGATTCCTGAGGCCCATGCTAAGCTCGCACACTGCCGCCAACCACAAATCAAATCGAGCGAGAGGGAGTCGTCAATGAATCTCCATTCATCCACACGGAAAACTTTAGTGGCCGCCGCGATTGTGGCACTGCTCTCATTGAGCGCCGTCGTCCTGGCTCGGAAAACGTCCGCACAGAACAATACTACGATGAATAAAACCTTCGTTTATCCAACGGCAAGGAAAGCCGATCAGATTGATGATTATCACGGCGTGAAGGTCGCCGACCCATACCGCTGGCTGGAAGATCCCGATTCGGCCGATTCGCGCGCGTGGATCGAGGCTCAAAACAAGCTCACCTTCGGATTTCTCAACCAGATTCCCGAACGCGCGAAGCTCAAGGAGCGATTGACCAAACTTTGGAACTACGAGAAATACACGCCGCCGTTCAAAGAGGGTGGCCGTTACTTCTATTTCAAGAACGACGGCCTGCAGAATCAGAACGTACTCTACACGGCGCCATCGCTCGACGGCGACCCGCGCGTCCTGCTCGATCCGAACAAACTTTCAACCGATGGCACGGTGGCCTTGTCAGGCTGGGCTGTCAGCGAGGACGGCAAATATCTGGCTTACGGGCTTTCGACCTCCGGCTCTGATTGGCAGGAGTGGAAGGTGCGCGAGGTCGAGACGGGCAATGACCTCTCTGACCAGATCAAGTGGGTGAAGTTCTCCGGAGCGTCGTGGACGACGGACGGCAAGGGATTCTTCTACAGCCGCTACGACGAACCGAACGAGAAGACGAAACTCGAAGACGCGAACTACTATCAGAAACTCTTCTATCATCGCGTCGGCTCGCCGCAGTCCGAAGACGTTCTGGTTTACGAGCGCAAAGACCAGAAGGAATGGGGATTCGACGGCCGCGTTACCGAAGACGGGCGCTATCTGGTCGTCAGCGTCTGGCAGGGAACCGACCCGCGAAACAGAGTTTATTTCAAAGACCTTCAATCGCCGGGCGCTAAGGTAACGGAGCTGATCCCTAACCTGGAGGCCGCGTACAACTACATCGGCAACGACGGCCCGGTCTTCTGGTTTCGCACCGACCTTGAGGCCCCGCGGGGCAGCATCATCGCGATTGACACACGCAAATTTGAACACGGCGGCTGGAGTGTGCTTGTGCCACAGGCGTCGGAGACGCTCGAAAGCGTGAACCTGGTAGGTGACCATTTCATCGCCTCCTACCTGAAGGACGCTCGCGCGCAGATCAAGCTCTTCGATTTGAACGGAAAGTTCGTTCGCGAAGTTGAGCTGCCCGGCATCGGCACGGCCGTCGGCTTCGGCGGGAAGCGCAAAGACACCGAGACGTTTTACGCCTTCACCAGCTTCACAGCGCCGACGACCATCTATCGCTATGACCTGAAGGCCGGCAAGAGCGAGGTCTACCGCCAGCCTAAAGTCGATTTCAACCCGGCCGATTACGAGACCAGGCAGGTGTTCTACAAGAGCAAGGACGGAACGCGCGTGCCGATGTTCATCACCCACAAGAAGGGCTTGAAACTCGACGGCCAGAATCCGACGTTGCTTTACGGTTATGGCGGGTTCAGCGTTTCGTTGACGCCGGCGTTTTCGATTTCGAATCTGGTCTGGATGGAGATGGGCGGAGTTTACGCCCAGCCTAATCTGCGAGGCGGAGCCGAATATGGCGAAGAGTGGCACCTGGCCGGGACGAAGGCGAAAAAGCAGAACGTGTTTGACGATTTCATCGCCGCCGCCGAATGGCTGATCGACAACAAATACACGTCGACGCCGAAGCTGGCCATCAGCGGCGGCAGCAACGGCGGATTGCTAGTCGGCGCGTGTATCTCGCAGCGCCCCGATCTATTCGGCGCCGCGTTGCCCGCCGTGGGCGTGATGGACATGCTGCGCTTCCATAAATTCACCATCGGCTGGGCCTGGACTTCCGATTACGGCTCGCCCGACAACGCCGAGGATTTCAAGGCGCTCTACGCCTATTCGCCGCTGCACAACATCAAACCCGGCGTGAAGTATCCGCCGACGTTGATCACTACCGCCGATCACGACGACCGCGTCGTTCCCGCGCACAGCTTCAAATTCGCGGCGACGCTGCAGGCCGCGCAATCAGGCTCCGCGCCCACGCTGATCCGCATCGAGACCAAAGCCGGGCACGGCGCGGGTAAACCCACGTCGAAGATCATCGAAGAGATTTCGGACAGTTGGGGATTCCTCGTGCGGGTGTTGGATATGAAGCAATAAACCGCCAAGAAAGGGAATGGGGAGTGGGGAGTGGGGAGTGGGGGAATGTGAGCCATAGCATCACATCCTCCCATTCCCCACTCCCCACTCCCCACTCCCCACTCCCGCGCTTGGCGATTCACTTTCCGTTACCGTATCTCTTCTTCGCGTCCTCGAATTTGAAAGGCAGCGTATTGGGCGTGACGCTCACCTCGGTCGTAAATTTCAGCGGGTATTTCTCGCCGATGTCGTAAACCAATTCGACGAAATACGCCGTGAAGCCGACGGCCGGTTTACTCACGCGGCCGACGTAGACGCCGCCTTTCTGTTCCTGCAGTTGGGTCTTCAGGTAAGCGTTACCGATAGTGTCGACGCGGAAGTCCCGGGCTTTCGGATTGATGGCCTGCCACAGATTGACCTCTTTCGGTTTGTCCACGACCTTCACCGTCAGGCTGCCGTCCTTTTCTTTCTTCCACGAATAACGCGGGCGGGCCTTGCCCTTCAGAACGGCCTGATAGAACGCCAGCATGCTCTCTCGCGCGTCCGAACCGGCCAGGTTGTGCTTGGCGTTCTCCACATAGCGCAGGTGCTTCTCGCCTTGCAGGTCGCCGAAATAGAACTGAGAATTGTCGGGCAGAAAGAACTGATCGCCCGAAGCGTTGACCAGATATTTCGGAATCTGCAGCCGCTCGCGGTTGCGATAATTGTACGGGTCCTCGACGGCCAGCACGGCGCGGTATTCCGGCGTCCCGATTTTGTGCGGGAAGAGTCCGTGATTGACGTAATCTTTGAGCGCCGGCGAGAAGAAGCCGTAGGCTTCGAAGTGGTGGCGCGTGATGGCTTCGGAATTGAGCGCGTCGATCACCGTCGGCATGATGGCGATCACGCGTTCGTCTACAGCCCCGACCAGCCACGTCGTCCATCCGCGCTTCGATCCACCGGAGACGACGAACTGGTCGACCTTGAATTTGCCTCCGTCTTCACTCGCCAGGAATTCCTGAATGGCGTCCATAGCCTTCACCCCGCTCTTGACCATAGCCAGCCTCACCAGCCATTCGTCATCCTTCGTCGAGAAATGCTTGACGCGCGTGTAAGCGATCAGATCGTCTTCGGAACGGCCTTTGTCTTTTGAATCGTTGAAGAAGAGCGGTTGATTCGGAACCTGTCCCAATTCGGCCACGACCGTGTTCGACTCCAAAGCGAACATCGTCACGCGTTCTGGAACCGTAGCCGGAGCCTTGTCGTTATTGTTCCCGCCCCCGATAAAAAGCAGCGCCTTGTTCGCGGACGGTTTGTCCGGTTTGACTATCGTCAGCCAGTGTTTCCAGATCGGGCGGTCGACGTCTTTTTCCGTTCGCCACTGTTGCGAGGTCAATTCCAGGACGAAGCTCTTATAGCCCTCGCCCTGCGCCGTGTTGACCAGCTTCCACGAGTAAGCCGGGTCGGGCTTGGCCACGTAGCGGTCGAGCGCTGTCTGTTGAGCGCTGACGGAGCAGGAGAGTACAGCGACAAGCGTCGCGCACAGAGATGTCTGGAAAAGGCGGCGGCGGAATTTGATGTTGATGGATTTCATAATTGGCAAATCTTTTCGCTTTAGCGGCAATCGAATTATATAATCCGCGTCCTTGCGCGCGACTTCAAAAGTCGAAGGCCGCAATCGCGCGACCGAAGCCATTGTAATGGCGTCGATGCCGGACGCCAATAGTTTAGAGCGCGGCGCCTCGCAAGGCGTGCGCATGAGACATTGTTGAAAAGAACGCCCCGCGAGGAATAATGAACTGGACTACCGAACAAATCATGGCCCTGGCGCCTGACGCGGCTTCGGCCAAAGCCGGACAAGGCCTGGCCACGGCGCGCAAATGGCTCTCGCTCGGCGCCGATGAACAGGCGGCCTGGGGCTTGTGTCAGGGCAGCGGCAAAACCCCTTATCAAGCACAAATCGATTTGAGCGAGCCGGCGTTTCGCTGCTCCTGCCCGAGTCGCAAATTCCCGTGCAAACATGGACTTGGATTGTTTCTCTTGCTTGCGTCAAGCGCCGCCGCGTTCAAAGAGAAAAAGGCGCCGGATTGGGTCGTCGAATGGATGGCGTCCCGCGCCAAACGAGCGGAGCAGCGCGCCGAGAAGCAGGCGAAGGACGAAACCGGCGAAAAGATCGTTGACGAGGCCGCCCAGGCCAAACGCGCGGCCAGTCGGGAGGCGAAGGTCGCGGCAGGATTGCGGGAACTGGAGTTGTGGCTGCGCGACATCGCGCGCGGCGGGCTGGCTGCGGTTGGGTCGCAACCGCCGAATTTTTGGGAGCGAACCGCCGCCCGATTGGTTGACGCGCAGGCTCCGGGAGTCGCGCGATTGGTACGCGAAATGGCTGGTGTTCCCGCTTCGGGCGAGGGTTGGGAAGGACGGTTGTTGGAACGATTGGGCAGGCTGTACCTGCTGATGGAAGGGTTCAAACGTATCGCCGAATTGCCTGAAGCCACACAAGCGGACATTCGCGCTCTCATAGGATGGACGCAGAGTCAGGAGGATTTGCTGCGACTGGACGGCGCGCGCGACCGATGGCTGGTCCTGGGCCAGCGGGTCGAGGAAGAGGACCGGCTGCGCGTGCAGCGCGTCTGGCTTTGGGGGGAGCGGAGCGGTCGCGCCGCATTGATATTACATTTCGCGCACGGGCAACAGCCGCTCGACGCGAGTTTCGTCACGGGCGCGGCGCCTGAGGCCGAACTGGTCTTCTTTTCCGGCGCGTATCCGTTGCGCGCAATCGTCAAACAGCGACACGGCGCGCCCGCGCCGCCCGAACGGATTTCGGGTTACGCGAAGATCATCGATGCGCACAAAGCCTTCACGAGCGCAATGGCGGCCAATCCCTGGCTCGAAAAATTTCCGATGCCGCTGCTTAACGTGACCCCGTTCCGCCGCGGCGACGCGTGGTTTGTTCTAGACGCCGAAGGCCGGGAGCTGAAGTTCGCGCCGCGTTTCGAATCCGGATGGACGATGCTGGCCCTGAGCGGCGGGCGCGAAATCGACGTCTTCGGCGAATGGGACGGAGAACATCTCTGGCCGCTCTCGGCCTTCCACGAAAACCGCTTCACCAAGTTTGGATGAGGACCCTCGTAGCAACGATTTATTCGTTACTGTACTGACTAAGCGAATAACGGTCTTTGAGAAATAAATGCGCTTTGTGTGGCGCGAGTTGTTTACTCGCGCCGTCCTTGGCCCGTCCTCGGCCGAAGCTGCGCGAGTAAACAACTCGCGCCACAACGTTACGCCGCCTGGGCGCATTATTTTTTCAAAGCCCATAATTCGCCACTACAAGGACATTTCCTGATGGGTTTGTGGACTGAAATCACCAACACTGCGTTGATCGGCTGCGAGCGGAAGGCGCCTTCTCTCAACGGGGCTCCGGACAAGCTTGGCGGTCTGCTCGCGCGACTCGATCAGAACGACCGCGAAGGCTCGCTGCTTGGCGCGGCGGCGCTGGTGTCGCTTTACGATCGCGCCGGGACCTTGCCGTTGAAAGAAGCGCGTGCATTGCCGGAAGCCTGCGAGCCTGACGACGCGCCGCGTTGCGGCGAGCGGGCGGCGATCCATCTGGCGATGATGCTCCGTGGAGAATACAGGGATCTTTTGCCGGAGTGGATGGCGAAGACGGCGGTGGCGGGGCGTCGTGTGTCGGAAGAGTTATTGCCGTCGCTGCTCGAACTCGGTCGAACTCTGGAGTTGCGCGAAGCGATTCTGCCCGTGTTGGGCGCGCGGGGGCGTTGGCTGGCTGCGCAGAATCCGGATTGGAGTTACGCCGTCAGCGGATTCGACGAAACGCTGTGGGAGACGGGCAATAGCGAGCAGCGACGGGCGGTTCTGGCCGAAATGCGAAAAAGAGATACGACGCGCGCGAGAGAACTGTTGGCGTCAACCTGGTCGCAGGAATCGCCGAAAGACCGCGCCGACTTTCTTGTCGCGCTTGAGAACGGTTTGAGCCTCGACGATGAAACTTTCCTTGAGGCCGCGTTGGACGACCGGCGCAAGGAAGTTCGCGGCGCGGCCGCCGATCTGCTCGCTCGTCTGCCGGAATCGGCTCTGCGCCGGCGGGCGCTCGAACGCGCGCTGCCGCTGCTGAAGTTCAAATCGAACAAGCTGAGGCGCAAGACAATAGAGGTCACTCTGCCAGAAGCGTGCGACAAGGCGATGCAGCGCGACGGCGTGGAGCCGAAGCCCGATTTTCGGGGCATCGGCGAAAAGGCCTGGTGGTTGCAGCAGATGCTCGGGTTGATCCCGCCAGCGGTCTGGGCGCAGGAATCGGGCTGGCCAATCGACGATTTGATCGCGGCCGCGAAACGCGGCGATTGGAAGAACGTGTTGCTCGAAGGATGGTCGCAGGCGGCGCGGCTTTGCGGGGATACGGAATGGGCCGCCGCGCTGCTCGCAAATCCTATTAAAGGGGCGGAGGCGGTACCGTTATTTCAGGTCCTGTCGCAAACGCGGCAGGAGGATTTCATTGTCGAGTTGTTGAGGACCGAGCCTTCACTGGACATATCCAAACCGGCGTACAATTGCATCATGTCCTGCCAGCGTCAGTGGAGCGAGGCTCTGAGCCGCGCCGTCATTGACAATGTGCTGCATCATGCGGCGACAGACAAGTTCAAGTTCGATTGGCTGTGGACGGGTTTAGCCCACACCATCGGCCGCTCCCTCGATCCGGCGCTGATTCCCGAAGCGATAACGCGACTTGCCGAAGCCACGAAGCGATGGACTGATCGCCCGCCCGCGCTGGAACGATTCCTGGATTTCATTCAATTCCGTCACGAAATGCTCAAGGAGATCAATCAATGAAAAAGTCTGATAAGAAGGGCGAAACGGCGTTACTGCGCGAACATGCTGAACACCAGTTCGCCGAAGAGCTGAACGAACTCGCCAAGGTCGACGATCGCCAGCGCCCGCCCAATTGGCGTCTCTCGCCGTGGGCCGTCGCCATTTACATCCTCGGCGGCAAACTCGACAAGGGTTTTGAGCTGACGCCGAAATATATCGGCCAGCGGCGGCTGGTAGAGATTGCAATTGCGACGTTGGCGACCGATCGCGCTCTGTTGTTGCTGGGCGTGCCCGGCACGGCCAAAACGTGGCTGGGCGAGCATCTGGCCGCGGCGATCTCGGGCGATTCGACGCTGCTCGTCCAGGGCACGGCCGGCACGGCCGAAGAGGCCATCCGTTACGGTTGGAATTACGCCAGCCTGCTGGCCAAAGGCCCTTCGCGCGAAGCCATCACGCCGAGCCCTGTGATGCGGGCGATGCAGAACGGCAAGATCGCGCGCGTCGAAGAGCTGACCCGCATCCCTTCGGACGTCCAGGACACGTTGATCACCATTCTCTCTGAAAAGACGCTGCCCATTCCCGAACTCAACGATGAGGTTCAGGCGGCCAAAGGCTTCAATGTGATCGCCACGGCCAACAACCGCGACCGGGGCGTGAACGAGCTTTCGTCCGCGCTCAAACGCCGGTTCAACACGGTGATTCTTCCGGTACCCGAAACCGCCGACGAAGAGGTCGAGATCGTCAGGCGGCGCGTCGAGGCTCTGGGGCGCGCGCTGGAATTGCCCGCCGAGCCGCCCGCGCTCGGCGAGATTCGCCGCATCGTGACTATTTTCCGCGAGCTGCGCGACGGCAAGACTCAGGACGGCAAGACCAAACTCAAATCTCCGAGCGGTTCCTTGAGCACGGCCGAAGCGATCTCGGTGGTTAACAGCGGCCTCGCTCTC
>DATEMG010000633.1:0-7793 GCA_035275805.1 Blastocatellia bacterium | reverse complement strand
GTTGAGTAGTTACCAATGAGCAAAAGAAACGACATAGTAAAGGAGAACTGATGCAGACCCTTTTACAAGACTTACGCTACGGCGCGCGAACTTTGTGGAAGAATCCAGGCTTCACGTTGATCGCCGTCGTCACACTCAGTTTGGGCATCGGCGCGAACACCGCCATTTTTACGGTCGTGAACGCGGCGTTGCTGCGCGGCCTGCCTTACCGAGCGCCTGAGCGGCTGGTACATTTATTCGAGTCCGCGCCGCAGAAGGCTTTCGCGCAGCGCGAGTTCTCCTACCCCGATTATCAGGATTATCAGCGAAGTCAGGCCTTCGAGGGGCTGGGAGCTTATTCCGGCGGCGGCGGTATTTTGACCGGGCGCGGCGAGCCGCAGCGCATCTTTGCGCCCGCGGCTTCTGCGAATTTCTTTTCCGTCCTGGGCGTCGAACCCTTGTTGGGCCGCACGTTCCGCGAGGGCGAAGACAAGCCGGGCGCCGAGCGCGTGACGGTCTTGACCTACGGCATGTGGCGGCGGGTGTTCGGAGGCGATCCGGGCGTCATAGGACAGACGCTGACGGTCAACAATAACCAGTACACGGTCGTCGGCGTCTTGCCGCCGAGCTTTCAGTTCGCGCTGCGCCAGGCGGATTTGTGGCTGCCTTATCAACCGACGCCGAACCAACTCTCGCGCCGCTTTATGCACGGCACGAATCTGATCGGGCGCTTACGCCCCGGCGTCAGTCTGGAACAGGCGCATGCGGAAACCAGCGCCATCACACAGCGTATCACCGAGGAACACAAGGAGTCGCACGCCGGCACGCTCCTGTTGCTGACGCCGTTGCAGGAGCAAGTCACCGGTTCGGTCAAACCCGCGCTGCTGGCGTTGCTGGCGGCGGTCAGCTTTGTCTTGCTGATGGTCTGCGCCAACGTCGCCAGCCTGTTGCTGGCGCGTTCGCTCGCGCGGCAGAAAGAGATTGCGTTGCGCGCGGCGCTGGGCGCGACGCGCGTGCGCATCATCCGGCAGTTGCTGACCGAGGCGACGCTCTTGTCATCGCTGGGCGGGCTGGGAGGTTTGCTCGTCGCGGGGTTAGGGCTGGACGCGCTGATCGCGGCCTTGCCGCAAAACCAACTCGCGGCCATGCCGTTTTTTGAAACATTGCGACTCGATCCGGGCATACTGCTGTTTGCGCTGGCGCTCGCGTTGCTGACGGGGCTGGTCTTCGGTCTTGCGCCCGCGCTGCAAGCCTCGCGTCTAGATTTACAGGGGGCTTTGAAAGATGGCGGACGCGCCTCGGGCGGCGTGGCGGGGCAGCGTTTGCGCAGCGCGCTGGTTGGCTCTGAAATCGCGCTGGCCGTGGTTTTGCTGGTCGGCGCAGGCTTAATGATGAAAAGCCTGCTTCGGCTGATGCAGGTCAATCTAGGTTTTGATCCGACCAACGTATTGACCATGACCGTCGTGTTGCCAATGGGCAAATACACCGATCCGAACCGCATGGTCGCTTATTACCAACAAGCGCAGGAGCGCCTCGCCGGCTTGCCAGGCGTCACTGGCGCGGGCGCTGTGAGTCAATTGCCGTTGCAACCCGGCAACACTACGCGCTTCATCGTCGAAGGCGAACCCGCCCCGCCTCCCGGCCAGGAGACCGAAGCCAACATCCGCGTGGCCAGCGCCAATTACTTCCAGGCGCTCGGCATCCCGCTCGCGCAAGGCCGGAACTTTGCCGAGAGCGATAATACCGACGCCACACGGGTCGCCATCATCAACCAATCGCTGGCGGAGAAACTGTTCGGCGGGCGCAGCGCAGTGGGGCGCCGCTTGCTGTTTCCCTCCTTTCCGAATCAATCGGTCGAGATCGTCGGCGTCGTCGGGGACGTGAAGACCACGGGACTGGATCAAGCCGCGCGGCCCGTGCTGTATTACCCTTTCACGCAAAACGCCTCAATCGCCACGAATCTGGTATTGCGCGCGAAGGCGGACGCGGCGGCGGTCGCCAATGCGGCGCGCAACGAATGCCGCGCGCTGGAACCGGACGTGGCGATTTTCAACGTGCAGACGATGGAAACGCTGATCGAGCAGACGCCCGCCGCTTTTATGCGCCGGGCGCCAGCGTGGCTGACCGGCATTTTCGCTGGGGTCGCCTTGCTGCTGGCGGCGCTCGGTGTTTACGGCGTGGTGTCATATTCGGTCAGCCAGCGGACGCGCGAGATTGGCGTACGGATGGCGCTGGGCGCGCGGCGCGCGGACATTCTTAAGCTGGTTTTGCGGCAAGGGCTTTCATTGACGCTCATCGGCGTCGCGTCGGGGACAGTCGCCGCGCTGGCCCTGACGCGCTGGCTTGACAGTTTGCTCTACGAGGTGAGCGCGCGCGATCCATTGACTTTTGCGCTGGTCATTGGCGCGCTGACGCTTGTCGCTTTGCTCGCTTGCTACATTCCGGCGCGGCGGGCGGCGAAAGTGGAGCCTGTGGTGTCACTCCGACATGAATGAGCTGAATCCATGGATGAATAGCCACAGAGGTCACAGAGAACACAGAGAAGTCATTGTCCCTTTGTGATCTCTGTGACCTCTGTGGCTAACAGTCTTCATATAAAGGAGGCGCGGAGTAATATGCGAAGCGAAATATTGAAGACGTTATGGCTCGGAGCCGCTCTGATGATATTCGGACTGGCGCCAACACCCGCTCCAACAATCCGGGCGATGCAATCCGAAAAGCCGGCGCAACCCTTCAAGATCGAGGATCTGGCATGGCTCAGCGGCGATTGGGAGACGGCGCCGGGCCGAATGCAGATCGACGAACACTGGACGAAGGTCGCGGGCGGTTCGATGATCGGAATGAGCCGGACGGTGGCGGGAGGCAAGACCGTATTCTTCGAATACCTGCGCATCGAAGCGCGCGGCGACGGCGTTTATTACGTAGCACATCCGAAAGCCAGGACTCCCGGGACGGACTTCAAACTAACGCGGCTGACGGGACAGGAAGCCGTCTTCGAGAACCCGGCGCACGACTTTCCGAAACGCATCATTTATCGCAAAACCGCAGACGGCGCGCTGACCGCGCGCGTCGAAGGGGACGGAACCGAAAAAGAAAAACCGCAGGATTTCCGCTATCGCCCCGTACCGAGGGCCAATTGACCAAACTTTTTCCTCATCAAAGTTTCGTACCTCGGGTCCGCGCGAAGATTGTCAAACCTCGGATCGAGCAGGAGACCGACGGGCGGCAAGGTCCAACCACCGGAGTTGGCTTCGAGCAAGGCGAAGGCTTTATCGAGTTCCCCCAGCCCGGCGCGGATTAAAGCCTGGCGATAGATGGTCTCGTCCTTGTCCTCAGGGAAGGCTTTTAACTCGGCGATGATCCGCTCGGCGGCGGCGCGCCGTCCGGCGACGGCGTAGGCGTGGCCCAGCGCTTCGAGGGCGTTGTAATAGACGGCGGCCTTGCCCTTCTGTTGCTCCCTGACTCTCTCCAGGAGCGCGATGGCTTCCTGATATTTCTGTTGTTGCTGCAAGGTCGGGCCGAGGGCGATGAGCGATTGAAAATAGTCCGGCTCGGTTTCAAGCGCTTTCTGAGCGCAATTCGCCGCCTGGTCGTACTCGCGCCGGAGGTAATGAATGTAGGCCAGATTGCTGCAGATTGTCAGCGAGAGCGGGTCCAGTTCATGGGCGCGCCGAATTTCGATTAGCGCTTCGCTCAAGCGTCCCTGATCGCGCAGGTAAATCGAGTATCGCTGATGCGCCGTCGCGCTGTCCTCTTTCAGCGCGACGGCTTTTTTGATCTCCTTTTCCGCCCCGGGCAAATCGCTGTCGCGGTAAGCTCTGACGACCGACATCGCCGTATACGCCTCGGCCATCGTCTGATCTATCTCCAGCGCCCTCACGGCCGCTTCCTCCGCCTTTCGGTAAGCGTCATCGGACTGCATGAATTTGTAGCCCAGATACGCGGTCACGGCATAGGCGTCGGCCAATCCGGCCCAGGCCAGCGCGTAACGCGGGTCTCTCACAATAGCCTCATTGAAATACCCGATGCTGCGGCTGAGGCCGTCTTCGGTTCTCTTGCTCCAGAAGAAGAGACCGCGCGCGTATGCCTGATACGCTTCGGGATTTTCCGTAGAGCGCCATGTCAAATATTTCCGTTCATCCGCGCTTCGTCGAGGCGCGCTCCAGATTAGCCAAATGGCTAGTAACGCGAGAGCCGGCGCCAGGGCGAAAAGCGACGTTCTGGAAAAACGACGAATAAGTGGGATCAAGGCGCCGGCCAGTGTCAACCTCTCCGCCAGCAATCCGCTTCCCCCGACGAGGACGTGCGCGCCGGAGCCTGCGTCCGCCTTCGTGTCTCCGCCGGAGAACTTTCTGACGGCAGCGGCGAAACGATAGCCGCGGCGTGGGACCGTTTCGATGTAACGAGGTCCCCGAGATTCTTCGCCCAGCGCTTTTCTAACCAGGTAGATATTTTGCGAGAGACTGTTTTCCTCCACGGATGTGTCAGGCCAGAGATGATTCATTAACTCGTCCTTCTCCACCAGGCGCCCGCTCTTTTCAACGAGCAGGGCGAGTGTGTCAAAAGCCTTGGGAGTAAGGGGGACTGTGGCGCCATCCCTGGTCAACATCTTCTCGGAGAGGTCGAGACGGAAGTGATCGAACTCATACAGATTGTCGTTTGGGTTTGCCATTGTCGCCAGGAAACGCTGTGAGAAAAAAATGAGCCACAAATCAACTCACCCTGAAGACATTTCGGGCCGACTATAGCACATATCGCATGAGGCGGGCCGCGGCGCGCCTTCATTCAACCTTCTATCGAGCGGACAAATAACGGAGTTTGGTAGAGAGAGAAACAAGATTGGAAAATCCATCCAATTTTCTGCTTTTTTGCGCGAAATTGATCAGTTTGCGATTACGTGTACGGGAAGGTGGCGCGATCTCCGGTACGCTCCCCGTACCGTACCGCTTGCCATCTCGTATACGCATTTGAAAACCGATCCAGGTCTCCGGCTTACCGGATAACAACGACAGTGAGGAATATGAAGAGATCCTTTGTCATACTCGCTTTGTCGCTGACGAGTTTCTTCAGCGCGGCGGAATCGCTTTCAACCGCAATGGCCCGGCCGCTGAAAGCCAAGCCAGCGAAAAGCGTCGCGAACTGGGCGCAATGGCGCGGCCCTGACGGCCAGGGCGTTTCAACGGAAAAGGGATTGCCCACTGACTGGAGCGCGACAATAAACGTGAAGTGGAAGACGCCGATTGAAGGGCGGGGGCATTCTTCGCCAATTGTCTGGGGCGACCGTATTTTCCTGACGACAGCCATCGAGGGGGAGATAATCCCCGGCGCGAAGCCGCCTAAACATAAGCTAGGCGACGGCGAGTATGTCCACCCGGACAGCGTCGGGGCCGACCGTCGGCACGCGCTGAAAGTCCTCTGTTTCGACCGCCGCGGCGGAAAACTCTTGTGGGAGCGTACGGCGTACTCCGGGCGCGTTTACGACGACCGCCATCGCAAGGCCACTTACGCCGACGGCACGCCGGCGACGGATGGACGCCACGTCTACGCATGGTTCGGCTCCGAAGGCCTCTACTGCTACGACTTCGGCGGCAAGCTCGTCTGGAAGAAGTCGCTCGGTCCCATCGCCACGCAAGGCATGGGGAATGGAACCTCGCCCGTGCTATACGAAAATCTGGTGATCCTGCAGTGCGACGAGGACAACGGCGAAAAATCGTTCATCGTCGCGCTGGACAAGCGAAATGGAAAAGAGATTTGGCGCGCGCCGCGGCAGGTGGAAGTGAGTTGGACGACGCCGGTAATCGCGCGCGCGCCAGATCGCGTGGAACTGATTGCAAGCGGCGCCCAATACATCGCCGCATACGACCCGGCAACAGGGAAGGAACTGTGGCGGTGCAAGGGAACCGGAGGGTGGACGGTGGCCACGCCGCTGGTCGGCCACGGCGTCGTCATCGCCTCGGCCGCGCACCCGGTCAAACGCGCCGTCGCCATCCGGCTCGGCGGCAGCGGTGACGTCACCGACACGCCGCATGTCGTCTGGCAGCGCGACAAGGGCACAGGCTATACGCCGTCGTCCATTGTCTACGGCGATCACGCCTACCTGATGACCGACCGCGGCATCCTGACCTGCGTGGACGTCAGGACGGGCGAAGTCAAATACGAAGGCGGCCGGGCGCCGAAACCCGCCACGTTCTCGGCTTCCCCGGTGGCGTACGAAGACAACTTGCTGCTGAGCAGCGAGGACGGCGACGTCTTTGTGATCAAAGCGGGGCCGAAGCATGAGGTGGTCAGAACCAACTCGCTCGACGAGCCGATCTACGCCTCGCCCGCCATCGCAAGCGGCGCCCTTTTCATCCGCACCGCGAAGCATCTTTATTGCATTGCAAACGGAGAGAAGAATTGATCAAAACGCTTCTTGCATTCGCGCTATTCCTGTCCGCGACCGAATGCGTTTATCGCCAGGCGTGGGGCGATTTCGTCGCGCCACAAACAAAAGCGGCCCGGCGCGCGTTGGATTTCCACTTCATTGACGTCGAAGGCGGCGCGGCCACGCTCATCGTCACGCCCGCCGGCGAATCCGTGCTGATAGACGCGGGCTGGGACAGGTTTGACGGGCGCGACGCGAAACGCATCCGGCAAGCGATGCGACAGGCCGGAATTACAGCTATAGATCATCTGGTCGTGACTCATTACCACATGGATCATTACGGCGGCGTCGCTGAACTCGCCGAGATCGTCCCGATCAAACGGTTCTACGATCACGGCAAGATGAATTCGTTGACTGACGATCCGCAGTTCGCCGAAAGGTATGGCGCTTATCAAGCGGCGGCGAAAGACCAAACGATAACCCTGAAACCGGGCGACACGATCCCGTTGAAAACAGCGCCCGGCTCGCCGCCCATCAAGCTCTTGTGCGTGGCGTCCCACGCCGCTGTGATCAGCGGCGCCGGCGCGAGCGCCAATCCGGCGTGCGCTCCGGACACGCCGAACGAAGACCCATCCGACAACGCGCGAAGCGTCGCGCTGCTGTTAAAGCTCGGCGATTTTGAATTCCTCAATCTGGCCGACCTGAGCTGGAACATCTCGAAGCGCCTCGTCTGCCCGGCAGATCAGATTGGCGAGGTCGATCTTTATCAAGTGACTCACCACGGCGGGAATATCAACAACAACCCCACGCTGTTGCGCAGCCTGCGCCCGACGGTGGCGGTTATGATCAACGGCCCGCGCAAAGGCGGCCATCCTGATACAATCCAGTGGCTGCGCGAGACGTCCTCGTTCAAGGCGATCTACCAGCTTCACCGCAACGTCAAGACAACGGCCGAGCAGAACGCGCCAGATGAATTCATCGCCAACCTGGATGAACAACCTGATGAAGGCCATATGATTATGGTGTCGGTTGACGCGGCAAAGCGTGTTTTCACCGTGGTCAACGGCCGGACAAAAGAGAGTCGGAGCTATCAATTCAAATAGACGATGGTCATCCTGCCGCGGAGCGGCGTTTGAACATAGCCTGGCGTTGAAACGCCAGTCGCGGAGCGACGATTGATCTTAGCCCGGCGTTTCAACGCCGGGAACGCTAATATCACGATCCGCCAGTCGCGGAGCGACGATTGAACTGGGGATTGCGCCTTTGTCATACGAAGGGATCATTTATCGTCTTGGCTAGTCAACCGTCGCTCCGCGACTATGAGAAACTATCGCGCGCTTCCCGGCTTTGAAAAGCCACTGGCATTAAGTTTAGACATCAGGATTGGCGGCAGCCTTTGGAGTGCGGCGGCTTTGACGCCGCTTTCCCATCCCTCGATTTGTCGAAAGCT
>DATEMG010000632.1:0-4290 GCA_035275805.1 Blastocatellia bacterium | reverse complement strand
AAGTCGGTACTCTAAACGCCGTCTACTAAATTATGTAGTTTCATTCAATCTTCTGTAGTTTCATTCAATTCGTTGATGAACAGGAGGCTTCAATGTATTGTCCAAAATGCAGCCACCAGGTGGTTTCAAATAATGTCCGATACTGTCCGGGCTGTGGTTTCTGGCTGCATGGCGTGGCTGAGTTGATCGCAAACAACGGTGTCTTTACCGCGGACGAAGAAAAGCCACAGAGGCCTCGCCGTTCCATGGTCAAAAGGGGAGCTTTATTGGGCTCCACGTTGATGTTCATCATCTCTTTTTCGATTCTGCTGTCTATCGGCCCGAAATTTGGGCCTGTGCTGGGCTCCTTCTTATCCTGGGTCACGCTTATGGCGCTGATCTACGTGTCTGGTCACGTGAAGCGCCTGATATCTAAAATCTTTTCCGAAGAAGAGCCTTCGGCGCCGAAGAAAATTGCGTCTCCACGTGGCCCTGCATTGCCAGCGTCGTATAGCGAGCCAGTTGTAAATTCAGGCCAGCAATTTGCGGACACATCGAAGATGGCGCAACCGTCAAGCATTACCGAACAAACTACATCACGATTCAACAAGG
Organism: Blastocatellia bacterium; assembly: GCA_035275805.1. GTDB lineage: Bacteria > Acidobacteriota > Blastocatellia > RBC074 > RBC074 > JAJVID01. The sequence continues at coordinate 3,699 of DATEMG010000632.1, read as the reverse complement.
TGTAGGAACTGAAATGGAGCATTGCCATGAGGAAAACAATATTTACTCTCTCTCTACTAATCGCCGCTTCAATCATCAAAATTTCGACTGGCGGCCTTGCGCAAGAAAAGCCTTTGCTGATGCGCCAACCCGCGATGAGCCGCACGCAGATCGTCTTCTCATACGCGGGCGACCTCTGGATCGCGCCTCGCGGCGGCGGCGAGGCTAGCCGGCTGACGACGGGCGTAGGCAACGAAACATCGCCACAATTTTCGCCCGACGGAACGACGGTCGCATTCACGGGCGAGTACGATGGCAACGTAGACCTCTACACCGTGGCGGCTTCGGGCGGCGTGCCGAAGCGGTTGACCTATCATCCGGGCGCCGACGGTCTGGCCGGTTGGACGCCCGACGGCAAACAACTGCTCTTTGTCTCGCAACGAACCAGCGACTCGGGCCGTTTCGCGCGGTTGTTCACAATGCCGGTGGACGGCGTCTTCCCGGCCGAAGTCCCGCTGCCGATGGGCTGGGCCGGGTCCTATTCGCCGGACGGCGCGAGGCTGGCTTACGAGCCGTTGCCGCGCGGTTTCAACGCCTGGAAGCGGTATCGCGGCGGAATGGCTTCGCCGATCTGGATCGCCAACCTGAGCGATTCGGGCGTCGAGAGGATTCCACGTGTTGATTCCAACGACTTCAATCCGATGTGGATAGGCGACAAGGTTTATTTTCTCTCCGACCGCAGCGGCCCGATCACTCTGTACGCCTACGACACGAAGACGAAGAGAGTCGCGCAGTTAATTCAAAACAACGGCCTCGACATCAAATCGGCTTCGGCGGGCCCGGACGGCGTCATTTACGAGCAGTTCGGCGCGCTCAACATCTACGACCCCAAGTCGGGCAAGACCAAACCTGTAGACATCACGATCAACGGCGACATGCTCTCGCTGCGCGCGAAATACGAGAAGGTCGGAACTCGCATCTCGAACGCCGCGATTTCGCCGACTGGCGCCCGCGCGGTCTTTGAAGCTCGCGGGGATATCATCAGTGTCCCAGCCGAGAAAGGCGATGCGCGCAACCTGACCGGCACAACCGCTGTGGCTGAGCGCAACCCGTCCTGGTCGCCCGACGGCAAATGGATCGCTTATTTCAGTGACGAATCGGGCGAGTATCAACTTCACCTGCGCGACCAGAGAGGCATGGGCGAAGTGAAGAAGATCAACCTCGGCAATCCGCCGTCGTTCTTCTACAATCCTACCTGGTCGCCCGACAGCAAGAAGATCGCTTATTCCGACAAGCGGCTGAACCACTGGTACGTTGACATCGAGAAAGGCCAGCCTGTCAAGGTTGACACCCTGACCCGTGGCTTCTCGCTGGCGACGAGCTGGTCGCCCGACAGCCGCTGGCTGACTTACGCAAAGCCGCTCAAGTCGTGGTACAACGCGGTTTTCGTCTATTCGCTCGAAGACGGCAAGAGCGCGCAGATCACCGACGGGTTGAGCGATGCGCTTAGCCCGGTCTTCGACAAGAGCGGCAAATACATCTACTTCACCGCCAGCACTGATATCGGCCCGCGCGTCTTCGGCTTCGACATGTCCAGCTACCCTCACCGACCGACGCGCAGCGTCTACGTCGCGGTATTGAAGAAGACAGACCCGTCCCCACTCGCCCCCGAAAGCGACGAAGAGAAAGTCGCCGAGGAGAAGAAGGACGGGGCGACAGAGGGACAGGGAGACGGGGCGAAGGAAGGCGAGAAGAAGGCTGATGTGGCGCAACCGCCGGCGGGCGCAGCCAAACCTGGCGACAAGAAGGAGCCGCCGAAGGTCACTATTGATTTGGACAACATCAGCCAGCGCATTCTGGCGTTGCCTCCTCCAAACCGGAACTACGTCGGTCTGGCGGCGGGCAAGGCCAACACGCTGTTCATCATCGAATTCCCCGACGGCGCGCAGGGCGCCACGCTACACAAATTCGATATGGAGAAGCGCAAATTCGACAAGGCGCTCGACAACATCAACACCTTCGACCTCTCGGCCAACGGCGAGAAGATGCTCTACCGGCAGCAGCAGAATTGGTTCATCGCGGCCACCGCGACACTCGGCACGCCCGCGTTCAAGCCCGGCGAGGGCAAGATCAAGATCGAAGAAATGGAAGTCTACGTTGACCCGCGCGCCGAGTGGGATCAGATGTACCGCGAGACCTGGCGCATCGAACGCGACTTCTTCTACGCCCCGAACTTCCACGGCCTCGACCTGCAATCCACGGCGAAGAAGTACGAGCCGTATCTGGCTTCGATCGCGCACCGCGCCGACCTGAACTACCTCTTCCAGGAGATGCTTGGCGAATTGTCGGTCGGACATCTTTACGTGCAGGGCGGCGACCAGCCGCGCCCGAACTTCGTGCCGGGCGGATTGCTCGGCGCTGATTACAAGATCGAAAACGGGCGCTATCGTTTCGCGCGCGTCTACAACGGCGAGAACTGGAACCCGAGCTTGCGCGCGCCTCTTACACAGCCCGGCGTCAACGTCGTCACGGGCGAATACCTGCTGGCGGTTAAGGGGCGCGATGTCACGTCCAACGACAACCTCTATAGCTTCTTTGAGAGCACGGCCGGCAAGCAGGTCGTGCTCAAAGTCGGCCCGAACTCCGACGGGTCAGGCGCGCGCGAAGTTACGGTCGTACCGATCCAGAACGAGATCAGGTTGCGCAATCTCGCCTGGATCGAAGAGAACCGCCGCAAGGTTGACAAGATGAGTGACGGCAAGCTGGCATACATCTATCTGCCCGACACTGCGGGGGGCGGCTACGAGTTCTTCAACCGCTACTATTTCTCACAGCTCGACAAACAGGGGGCTGTCGTCGACGAGCGTTACAACAGCGGCGGACAGGCCGCCGATTACGTCGTTGATTATTTGAAGAAGCCGCTGATGAGTTATTGGGCGGTGCGAGACGGTGAAGACTGGCGGCAGCCTTTTGGAGTGATGCCGGGGCCGAAGGCGATGTTGATCAATGAATATTCGGGCTCCGGCGGCGACTATCTCCCGTACATGTTCCGCCGCGCGCAGGTCGGCCCGCTGATCGGCAAACGCACATGGGGCGGATTGGTAGGCATCGGCGGTTACCCGCAGTTGATTGACGGCGGCTCGGTCACCGCGCCGCACTTCGCCTTCTACACGCCGGAAGGAAAGTGGGATATCGAGAACTACGGCGTCGCGCCAGACATCGAGATCGAATTCGACCCCAAGGCCTGGCGCGAAGGCCGCGACATTCAACTCGAAAAGGCCGTCAGTTGGTTGATGGAGGAACTGAAGAAGAATCCGCAGAAACCCACCCAGCGCCCGCCTTATCCAAATTATCACAACGGGACGAAGGCGGCGGCGGGTTCAGGCAACGGCTCAGGCAATTGATTTGAGAATTACTGGTACTAACGGATTTTGTGGTTGTGGCTATTGCGTGAGCCCCGGAGGGACTCATCGCCACAAAATCCGTTAGCGACAGGAGAATTAAATAGCTCCATAGAAATGGGCGTTTCTCCTTAGCGGTCTTTGCGCCTTGGCGCCTTGGCGAGAACCGCCGCCTGAATAAGGAAGCCCGTTTCTCGCAAAGGCGCAAAGGCGCAAAGATGGCGACATTTATTTCTTAAAGACCATAAGTCCACTATTCTCACGTGGCCGCACGGGCCACGTCCAAAATCCACTTTTACTTGATGGGCGCCTTGCGAGT
>DATEMG010000631.1:0-3624 GCA_035275805.1 Blastocatellia bacterium | reverse complement strand
GCGCGGCGCCCGTGAGCAGTCCCCCGATGTGCGCCGAGTTGTCGATAAACGGGATTGAAAACCCTATGAAGAGGTTGACCGCGATCACCGGCAGGACGCCGGCGGTCATCGCCCTCCGGATGGCAGGCGGCATCTCGCTACGATATCTGAACCCGAAGACGGCCAGGACTCCGAATAACCCGAATATCGCGCCGGAAGCGCCGACCGACGGCGCGTCGTAAGACTTATGCAGAAATATCTGGCCGAAATAACTGCCTGCCACGCCGCCGACGCCCGAGAGCAAATAGATCAGCAGAAACCGCGCGGAGCCATAAAGCTTTTCGACCTGCGTCCCCACCACCCACAATGCGTACGAATTCAGAATCAGGTGCAACAATCCAGCATGAATAAAGATCGGAGTGATCAGTCTGAACCATTCGCCGCTTTGCAACAGTACGTTGGTCTTGGCGCCGAAGGCGATCACCGTGGAGGTGTCATCCGTCCCGCCTGAGACGATTGTCATCAACAAAAATACGCCGAGGTTGGCTGCCAGCAGAGCGTAAGTGACCGGCGTCGCGCGTGAAAAGAGGGCGCGCGCGTACCGCCTCTCCACACGGTCCTGCTCTTCTGCGACCACCGACTGAATGGAGATCGCGCCGCAATTGACGCATTGTGGCAGATTTGCAGGCGTGGGCCGCCCGCACCGCTCGCACAAACGAAACGGGCGCGCCACTTCGGCATCATCGTTTTCTTTATACACCGGAGCCTCCGAAAACCCATCCCGAAGATCGAGGGTCGAGGATCGAGGATAGAAGATAGACTGACGATATTCAAACGGGCCTTAATCCTCGTTGATAATCGAAGCCTTAAAATGTTACCTTTTACCCTTGATCCTTAACCCTTGTACCGTGGTTGCGCGCTGCAGACCCAACTGCTACACTGGGACCGAATCGCTCCCGGAGTGTCAATCTGACAACAAAATTCCATCAGAAGATTTGCTTTAAATTCACGTCATGGCATCAGCACAATCATCCACAAAACTGAAGCGACCCTCGAAGCCCGTCGAGGCCGCAGCTATGGCGGGCGCGAGCGAGATTGTCATCGAAAACGCCCCCGTGGCGCCGGATGGGGTCGAGGAGGCCAAACCCAAAGGCGGACAGAATCGTTCGGGGCTGAGCGTCGTGATTGACGGCTTTCTTAACCTGCTTAGCTCCGTCCCGTTCGGCATCGTGCTGCTCGTTTTGCTGATCATCGGGTGCATGATCGGAATGCTGATTCAGCAGCAGGAACTCGAGTCGTTTCCGGCCTATTACGCCGAGCTGACTCCGGCGGAGAAGGTCGTCTACGGGCGTCTGGGATTCTTTGACATCTACCACGCAACGTACTTCAACCTGCTGCTGCTGCTGCTGAGCCTCAACATCATTCTCGCTTCGATCGACCATTTCCCGGCGGCGTGGAGCTTCATCACGCGCAAGAAGCTGACGGCGTCGCCGACCTTCGCGATGGCGCAGAAGTTCAAAGAGAAGGTCGAACTTCCGCAACTCGGCCACCAGCAATTGGTCGAGCGGGCGACCGCCGCCGCGCGCAAAATGCGCTTCAAGGCGCGCGTGACCCAGACGAATGATCGAACCACCATCTTCGCCGAGCGCGGCGTCTGGAACCGGCTCGGCGCCTACGCCGTCCACGTCGGGTTGTTGACGATCTTCGTCGGCTACTTCTTGACCGGCCGCGGTCACACCGGGAGTATGCGGATCGATCCGAATCAGTCGTCCGACCGCATGCTCAAAAATGAATTCAATATCGACAACGCGAATACTGAGCACGCCATAAACGTGCGAGAACTCGAGCTTCCTTTCACGGTCGAATGCCTGGACTTCCAGCAGAAGCTGATCAACAAGGGCGGCTCGCTCGGGCTGGGCAACACACTGGACTGGTTCACGACGGTGCGAATCACTGACCAGGAGACCGGCAAGAAGACCGATGCGTTGATCCACATGAACACCCCGTTCGATTACCGCGGCTATCGCTTCTTCCAGCAAAGCTACGGAATGCCGGCCACCGCGCGCGTCATGAAACTGCGCGTAACGCCGACGAGCGGGGGGCAGTCGCAGGAGATCACAGTTCCGCGCGACGGCGAGGCGAAGCTGGCCGACGGGACGCGGATCCGTTTAAACTGGTTCCATGCGAACTTCTCCGTCGGTCGCGATCAACAGGTGGTGGCGTCGCGGGAGCAGATGTTTACTTCGATGGAGTACGAAAACCCAGCGGCGAATCTGGGTTACGTTACGCCGGACGGCAAGCAGGGCGAAGTCTGGGCCTTCAACGAAACCTTTGCGAACCAGGTCTCCAACGCGCCTTTCATGAAGAAATTCATGGACAACGGCGCGTACCAGTTCGTTCTGACCGATTTCGAGAAGGCGCCGACATCGTCCATACTTTCCATTCAATTCGACCCCGGGGCGAGGGTGGTTTACGCCGGTTTCACGATCCTCTGTCTGATGTTGATCGCGGTTTTCTTCTTCTCGCACCAGCGGCTGTGGATAGTCGTTGAAGAAGGCAATGTTTATCTTGGCGGCGACGCGAACCGCAACCGGCTCGGCTTCGAAGACCGGGCGAAGAAAGTCGCGGGACTGGTTCGCGACCCTCAATCCCTTAAGAATATAGGCCACGAGTGAGCGCGAATGAAAACGAATCTTTAACGCGATCTGTATAATGCGTCTGTTCCCTGTTCTCCTGATCGCAATTCGTTAATATTCGTATTCATCCATGGCTGATATTCTTGTTACTGAAATCCAGAGTTTCTCTTATTTGCCGGAGGTTAGCTTATGAGTCAAGCAATGAAGTCAATCAATGCGGCGATGGGCGCCAAGGAAGCCGCTGCTCCTCAGGTCGGTCTCGGCAAGCTTCCTTTCGCGAACTTTCTGCCTGCGATCCTGCCGCTCGTCGGCGCTTTATTGGTGCTGGCGGCGCGCATCAAGTTCGGCCCGTCGGTCACGCCGGCTGACGGCACGCTGGTTGTGCTCGGATTGCTCAGTTACATCTTCGCGGCTGCGGCGCTTGTAACCAACTTCTGGGCGCCGATCGGATTCCTGCAGCGTTTGGGATTATGGACGGGATCGCTCGGCTTTTTCTTCAATCTGGCGGGCTGGCTGGTGCGGTGGGTCGCGGCCGGCGAGCGTGAGAACTGGATTCGAATTACTGAGAATGGCAAGACCTTCTTCAGCTACATTCCGTATACGAATCTCTACGACCTGTCGGTCGCGTTCGCGTTCGGCGCAGCATTCACCACTTTGTTGATCAGCAATCGTCCGAACACGCGATTCGTCGGCGCGATCTCGTTTCCGCTGATCATGCTGATCTTGTTGATGGCGGTCTTCATAGGCGATCGCTTCGTCGACCTGCCGCCGGTGCTCGACTCCTACTGGCGCCCGATCCACGTGGGGGTCGCGTCTTTGAGCTACGGGGTCGCGCTGGTCAGCTTCGCGCTCTCGGTGGTTTATTTGATCAAGGACGGCGTGAAATCAGAAGCGATTGGCGTCGCGGTTACGGCCTTCTTCATAGTCGGGTACATCGTAGTCTGGCTAATGGGCGGGTTCAAAGCCTTCGATCCTGCCTCATTCAATTACAGCCTTAACCCTGTTCTCG
>DATEMG010000630.1:0-2749 GCA_035275805.1 Blastocatellia bacterium | reverse complement strand
CCCTCCGGCGCCCCAATGCCCAACGATTCACGCCTGCGCGCTGGAAGCGGCGCGTACCCAGAGGCGCAAACGCCGATGATCCGCGTCATAACGCTCGACGAATCGAACCGGCCGGCGGCGGCCGTGCGGTTGGAACTCAGGCGCGCGGGCGCGGTGGTCGCCAGCGCCGTCACAAATGAGAAGGGCGAGGCGGAATTTCCACTTCCGGCGCCGGGCGGTTATGAGATCACGGCGGCCAAAGAAGAGTTTGAAACGTTGACGCAACCCGATCTGACGGTCGCCGCCGGCGCGCCGCTAGAAGTCCGGTTCGTCATGGTTCCCAAGATCAAGATCGGCGAAAAGATTGACGTGACGGCCAGCGCGGCCTCGGCGGCGCCCCTGGAACAAGGAGCCTCTCCTTCGACCGATCTCCAGCGCCAGCAGGTGAAAGATTCCGCCGTGCGCCCAACCAACGTGGCCGACACGCTACCGCTCGTGCCCGGCATCATCCGCACCGACCAGGGGCAGCTCAGAATCTCCGGGACGAGCGAGAACCGCAGCGCGATGCTCGTCAACTCCGCTGACGTGACCGACCCGGCGACGGGTCAATTCGGGATGACCGTGCCGGTGGACGTCGTGAACACGATCAGCGTCTTCAAGACGCCTTACCTGTCGCAGTACGGGCGATTCACGGCGGGCGTGGTCTCGGTCGAAACCCGGCGCGGCGGAGACAAATGGAATTTCGAATTAAACGACCCCTTCCCGGAGATGCGATACCTGAACGGCGGTCTGCGCGGATTGCGCACGTTCACCCCGCGAGTCACTTTCAACGGACCGCTCATCGCCAACAAGCTCTGGTTCTCGCAAGGCGCCGAATACCGCATAGACAAGCGGCGCGTGTTCGCGCTCACCTTTCCGAACAACGAGACGATCACCGAGTCGGTCAACTCCTTCACGCAGGTCGATTACGTTCTGAACGACACGCATTCAGGCGCCGGCACAATGCACGTCTCTCCACGGCAAGCGAAGTTCTTCAACCTCGATTTCTTCAACCAGCGGCCGGTCACGCCCAACTACCGGGCGCGCGATTACACGGGCGTGCTCATCGACCGCTGGACGCTGGGCCAGAACTTGCTAGAGAGCGCGGTCTCGATCAAAAAGGCCGGGATCGACGTCTGGGCGCAGGGCGAGCGAGAAATGACGTTGACGCCGGTCGGAAATCTCGGCAATTACTTCAACTCGCAGGATCGCCACTCGTCCCGCTACGAATTGATCGAGACGCTCTCTCTCAAACCGATCAACTACGCCGGCTCGCACAACCTGAAATTCGGCGCGAACATCATGCGCTCACACATTGACGGGCTATACCAGGCGCGGCCGGTCAACATAACGAACCAGCAGGGCGAACTGCTCCGGCGGATCGAATTCATCGGCGGCAGCGAATATCGTCGCAGTGATTTAGAGTTCTCGGCCTTCGCCCAGGATCACTGGCTGATCACGCCCAAGCTCGCGCTCGACCTGGGCGCGCGCGTCGAACGGCAGGGAGTGACCGAAACCTTCCGCATCGCGCCGCGCGCGGGACTGGCCTGGACCCCGTTCGGCAATCAGCGTACGGTGCTGCGCGGCGGCTACGGCTTCTTCTACGACCGCGTCCCGCTCAACATTTACTCCTTCGAGAAAATCCCGGAGCAGGTGATGACGACTTACGGCCCCGGCGGCGTGGTCATCGGCGGGCCGCGCCGGTTCGCCAACATCATTGACAGGGTCGCGCCCAACGACACGCCCTTTGTCGTGCGCGACGACGTGAATGGCAATTTCGCGCCCTACTCCGGCACGTGGACGGTCGAGGTCGAACATCCGGTCACGAAGAATTTCCGCGTACGCGCCAATTATCAGGCCAGCAATTCATACGGGCTGATGACGGTCACGCCCAGGGTTTTCAACGGGCAGGACGCGCTCGTGCTCGGAGGCGGCGGCCAATCGCGCTATCGCCAGTTCGAGGTGGTGTCAAAGCTCTCCTGGCGAGAAAACCAGAACCTGGTCTTCTCTTACGTGCGCAGCCGCATTCGCGGCAATCTTAATGAGCTCAACAACTACCTGGGCAATTTCCCGTTCCCGCTGGTGCGTCCGGATCAATTCGTCAATCTGCCGGCCGACCTGCCGCACCGCTTCCTCGCCTGGGGCACGGTTAAGTTGCCGTGGAAGGCGCGCGTCTCGCCGCTCTTAGAATGGCGCACGGGGCTGCCCTACGCGGTCTTCGACGAGGGCCAGAATTACGTCGGCCAGCCCTTCTCTGACAAGACGCGCTTCCCGAAATTCTTATCGCTCGACGCGCGCTTCATCCGCGAGTTCCAGATCAACGAGGTGGTCAAGAACCTGTTCAAGCGCAAGCTCAAAGACCCGACCTCCGTGCGCGTCTCGGTTAGCTTTTACAACCTGACAAACCACTTCAACCCAACATCCGTCCGCGCAAATGTCGTCGATCCGCAGTTCGGCTTGTTCTTCGGCCAGAACCAGCGGCGCTTCCGTGTGGATTTTGACTTGATTTTCTAGATAGGAGTAATAAGACTAATAGGACTTATAGGACCTGTAAGTCTTAGGTCCTATAAGTCCTATTAGTCTTATGGAGCTGTAGTTTCCGGTTTTTGATCTCAGAAAAATGGTAGGAAATGCGAGGAGCAGTTGCGCTCCTCGCACAGTTGTTCGATGTTTTTGGTGACTAAACTAAAAACAGAAACGAACAACTGTGAATATCCTACCATCAGAGATC
>DATEMG010000629.1:0-4691 GCA_035275805.1 Blastocatellia bacterium | reverse complement strand
GGCGCGCCGCGATTTCGCAGGATGAGAATCCTCTCTGGCTGCGTTGGGCGCTCTCGTGGGTGAGGGCGCACGGCAGACGCTTCTATAACTTTGACGGGTTGGACGCGTTCAAAACGAAATTTCAACCGGAGCGGTGGGAGCCTGTTTTCGCGATCTTTAATGCGCCACACTTCTCCCCCTTAGCCCTTTACGCGATAGCCGAAGCTTTTACAAAAGGGGCTCCGATCAGGGCCGTCGCCGGCGCACTGCTGAAAGCAATGCAGACTGAGGTCGGATGGTTCGCCGAACGCGTCCGAATCACCGGCAAATAAAACGCCTGACCGTCAGTGACCGCTGGCGTTCGGCGCGGCCGCCGGTTTGAGCGATTGATTGTCAATTGTGTATTCGAAGAGGCCCATCAACATCTCGTCGTAAGTCGGATCGCCCCAGCGCACCGCCTGCGTTGGATCGGGGTTGTATTTGTTACGGCCCGAGTTGTCATAGTAAGCCGTGAGCATCAATCGGGTTCCCTTCGGAATTGCGATCGGGCGCTTGAAGTAATATAGGGTCTGCCAGGAGAAGTCGTATCTGGGCACGTTTACTAGCGCCTCCGAGCGGCCGTCGGGATAGAATGCCCGGATCTCCATCGCCTTGCCGCGATAGTGCATGTGCGGCGCCACGCTGACGAGATGGATGTCATCCTTCGCCGTCCAGCAAGCCGTCGCTTTGTGGTTTTCCGCGCCCGGCGGAATCTGAAAATAATGGTTCGTAATAATGCGCGTAAGCGATTCTTTTTCCGGCGGCTTTTTGGCGAAGATGAGACCAACCATCGAACGATCCTTTTCGACACTGCCCGATGTCTTGGAGTAGTGGATATTCAAGATGATCTTCGATCCGGCGGGAACTTTCTTGGCGACGCCAGATTCCCATCTAAAGACACTCGTCCCCGGAACAAATCCGCCGAGCATTGTCGCGAAACTGCGTTGGCCGCCCCCATCAGGGCGGTCCCCGCCTCCGCCGCTCTGAAGTCCGCAACCGTCGTCGTAGACCGGCACATCCGGCTTCAGGCGTATCACGAAACCCTCACGCTGAAAGATCGAATTCTTTGCCGCCTGAAGGCGCAGACGCTCGCTTTCCTCTCTGGTCAGTTTCTGCTGAGGGCCGCCTCCCGGCGGCGGTGGCACAATGAAGGCGTTGATGTGATGAACGACGCGGCGATTGCCGGGAAGTGTTTCGGACATTTGCACATACTTGTCTTCGGTGAATCCCGGATCGATCTCGAAGAAGTGGTACTCGTCCGGCCCCTTGGCTTCGAGAGTGAACTCTTGCGGCATCCGCAGGATCAAGTCCGGCTTGCCGATCTTCCACCCTTCGACAAATCCAGGCTGAGGCGGAAGGTCACGCGGGTCGCCCTCGAGGGACTGGCCGTCCACCCAGGCTTTGATCGTCTCGACCTCGACGTCGGTCAAGCGACGGTCGTTCAAGAACTGCCCTGTGCCAGGGTCGGCGTGCCAGGGCGGCATCTCGCGGCTGATGACTTTTTCGCGGATGGACTTGGCCCAGGGGCGCGCGTCTTTGTAACTCAGTAGCGACATCGGAGCCGACTCGCCAGGGCGATGACATTCGGCGCAGTTTTTGAAAAATATCGGCGCGACGTCTTTGCTGAAGGTGACATTCTTCGCCGGCGGTTTTGTTTCGTTTGCCCGGCTCGCGGGCAACGCGAATAAAACAGCCCCAGCAAAGAGGGCAAGGGCGATGGTAATAAGGCATGTTCTTTTCATAACTCATCCTTTCACAATTCGACAGGCTGAATCGGCGCTGCGGACGCGCGGTTTATCGAATTACACGAATTTGCGCCAGCGGCTCGCCGGCGGCTTGCCCCACGAAGCATCCTATTTCTTCGGCGAGTCGTCGGCGCAAACCTACGTTTCACCAGATTGAAGACTATAGACTCTTCGCAATGGCGGCAGCGTGGCATTTTCAGAAATACGCGGAGTCAGGTTGAAGTAGAGGAGCGATGTGAGGAACTGGCGTGGCTACGCCATGAATGGATTGGCGCAACAGACCTCAGAGAAGCCCGGGCGTTGCTGGATGAACTCTCCTGAGAATCGCAAATTACTTTTCAACGCTAATCAATTCTAGCCCCGATTTCGACTGTCCTTCCTGAAGGCTTTTAACTAAACCAATATCTTTGGCATACCAGTGTAGCTGCTTTACAGCCGACTTTACAGTTTGATTCGTCGGCAGTTTGACGCCCAGGTTATTCACATGTATGTTGACGCTATCAAGAACCTTAACTTTGAACGCTTCAAATGTCCCCGCCGGAACAGTAACAGACTCACGACCAATAATTTCATATTGGAACGTATAGGTAGCTCTGAATTGTAATTCCGGTGGAGTGGTTCTTGTTTTCTGACCTTCCACAAGAAACCATATTTGCCATTTTTTGCCGACCTTCCATTCGCTTTCATTTGGATAAGAAACCCCAGCCATCTTCACTGTTTTGAATGGTCTATACGAAGGTCTTTCTTTTAACCGCTTAGCGAATTCTGTCTGCGTCAAACCTTCAGGCCTACATCGGTAATCGGATTCGCGCAACACATTCTCGTCTGCCCAATCAGAGGCGTCAGGCTTTTCCTTAATAATAGTTCTCTCCTTTATAGTAAAACCTTCGTCAGTAATATTACCGAAAAATTCCAACCACCTCGGATGCAATAATGTTATAGATTCAATGGTCTGGTAGACTTTCTTCAATGTGGCCGACGCTGGAAAATATGCATTGTAACAGCCGGCTTTCAGCGTCTTTCTGGCGGGAATTTTTATGTCACTGAGTCCAAACGTTCTTGATGGCTGAATTCTTACAGGGGCAAGAATCATCCCAATCGCAAGACATCCAATCAGAGAAATCCATTTAATAAGTCCCATATTCGCCACAAGATCGTTAGCGAGCTGTTCATAAAAAAGTCGCCTGGCCGAACGTCTATTTTCGGGCCACAAAAGCCAGCGTGAAATCACTGTTGAATTCATTTACAGAGCGGGGATTCTGTTTGAACCCAGTTTCAAGCCGCACGCGGTCGCGGACGTAAGCGAAAAGTTCTCCCGCCGTAATGAAAGAATCGGCGTTCGAGTCGGCTTGTCCGCGCAGACCTTCGAGCAGCGAGTGGGTGAAGACTCCGTGGCCGCCTCCCCATCGTTTGTTCTCATAGGAAAGCTCGTTGACGTCCGAAGAGGTGAGCGCCGCGCGCCCTTCCTCTTTGAAAAGCTTCGCCGAGTAGAGATTGATCAGGTTGTTTTCGAAGCCGCGCGAGCCCGTCGGCTGGGCGCCTCCAAGGCCGGCGCTGTGACAGGTGTCAATGAAGACCACCGCCCGCCTGACTCGAGCCAGATTGAGCTTCTCCTGCAAAATCGTCATCGGCAGCGCAGTGCGCGGTAGGTCGGCGACCTTGGTGTCATGCAGGATGTAATAGAGGTTCTGTGGCGCGTAAGGGTCAGGCCCCCCATGCCCGGCGATGAAAAACAGGATCAGGTCGTTCGGCCCCGCTTGCGACAAAATGCGGTCGAGCGCGACGGTCACGCCTTCGACTGTCGCCTGCTCGTTCTCCAGGTAAAGAATGTCATCCGGCTTGAATCCTCCTCCTTCGGGCCGCCGTAGAAAATCGCGCAACTCTCGCGCGTCGGCGTCGGCGAATTGCAGATCGTTGATTCTCTCGTCGCTGTAACGCGACACGCCCACGATTAGCGCGAATTTTCGGCCGGCGAACCCGCCATCGGGCGGCGGCAGAGGCCTGGGATTGAGCGGAAGCGTGAGGCGGGTCAGGTTGCCGGCCGCGTCCTTCGCCTCGACGACCAGGGCGGAGACGGCGTCTCTGATGGCGACTGCGCGCTCGAAGGCGAACGACGCAGCCGCGGTTTTAGTGAAAATCGGGACGAGCAGGCGCGAGCCGGTCGCCGGCGTGAGCGCCGCGGGCCGGCCGTTGACGGTGACGCTCGCCACGACGCCCGAATCATCGGTCACGACGCCTTGCACGATTACGCTTTCAATCAAGCGCCGCGCAAGCGGGCCGCCGCTCGGATTCGTCAGGTAGACGGTCGGCGGTTGACGGTCGGCGCCTTCGTTCACGGCAGCGGTTTCAATTGTCGCGCCGGCGAGCCGCCCCGGATCATTACTCGCCCCCGCGCCGGCGAGCAGCACATAAGAGGCGTAGTAGGAACTACCCGCCCCGTCGACCGCCTGAATCTCGATGACGTTCCTTCCCGGGCGAAGTTTGAAGCGCGGATATTTGTCCAAATCCAAGGTCACTAGGATGTGATCGTTGCGATCTCTTCCGGGCGTTTGGATCACGACCGCCGCTTCACCGTTGACCTTCGTGTAGATTTTCCCGTAGTTGATCGCGTCCGCATACGGCTTCCGCACGCGCAGGCGCAGCTTATGGAGATTGCTCGTCGGAATGTTTACTTCCGGCTCGGTGATCGGCGCCACGCCGACGTCCGGCAATTCGAGCGAGAATGGCGCGCGTAACGACGCATCCTGGCCGCCGGCCGCACGGATGAACGACATACGATCAGACGGCGTCGCCAGTAATATAGTCAGGGGCAGGAACAAAAAAAAAACGGATCGGTTTTCGCGCATATTAGATCGGTTGGCAAATGCGTGTACGGTCTGTGGCGCGAGTTGTTTACTCGCGCCTCTTTCCTGATTGGACTCCTGATCG
>DATEMG010000628.1:0-5703 GCA_035275805.1 Blastocatellia bacterium | reverse complement strand
CGCGCCCCCGAATTTTGTGTTTGCCATTGTTCCGATGCCACTGCTTTTGATTCAGTCACTGGCTAGCGCCAGATTACCCTCTGCGAACTCGACGAAGGTTTGCAATACGCATTCCGCCACGGCGTTCGGCGCTACTCCATTCGCCGCGTCGGTCACGTCGCGCATCCGGTTTGTCGGCGCGATGTCGAGCAGGCGGCGGTTGATCCTGCGCAGACGTTCAGCGCCGACTTCGCGCCGCGCGGCTGTTAACCCGCTGGTGTAAGCCACGATCTCGCCAGTTTCGCGCAATACATCGCGGTCAACCAAATTTATGTTCCTCGCGCGCAGGTTCGATTGAATGATGTCGCCGGTTTGCAAATACAGAATGCCGCCGCCGCGTTTGGCTTCTGGAGTGATGTGGCCGATGGCCGCGCCGTAGCTGACGCCGGAATAGCGCCCGTCGGTCAGGATCATCGCCAGCTTTTTCAAATGGCGGTTGGCGTTGACGTGCTGCATCGGCGTGAACATTTCAGGCATTCCGTAAGCTTCGGGGCCCTGGCCGCTGATCACGACGGCGAATTTGATGACGCGTTCCCGGAGCAGGTAATCGAACAGTTCGGCGCGCAAAAGGGAAGTGGCGACCGGGTCCGCCTGCCTTTTCGAGTTGTTCTCATAAATTCTCAGCAGGTCTTCGCGCGTGACGGCCTCGTTCGATTTAACCGAGTCGAGATAGTGGTCATCCAGCAGCATCTTGTTGGCTTCGTCTTCGTTTTCAAAGTAAAGCACGACCGCGAGCTTGGTATCGAATTCATCAAGCTGCGCGTCGGGCATTCCGCTAATTTTGACCACCGCCGAATCGAAAAAATTGCCTTGCAACACATCAACGCCGCTGAAGGGGCGGCGCGGGCGGCTCAGAACGATCGGGTTGTTATTGACGCCGTCGGCCGAGAGGTTGCTGGTGTCGGACAGTCGGGCCCGCCACGTCGAGCCGGTCGCGGTCGGGCCGTCGACGTTCATTGGGACGCCGTTGCGGATCAACTCGTACATGACGGTCTCCATCCCGCGAATCTGGCCCGAGCAGCACTGTTCGGCAAGCTCGAAGATCGTGCGGCCCTGCGTCAGGCTGTAATCGAAGAGGTCCGGGATGGGTTTGGCCATGCGGATGCGCTCGTAATCCCATATAGAAAAGTCCACGCCCGTGTGAATCACCGCCGAAACCATGTGCATCATCAGGTTGGTCGAGCCGCCGGTCGTGGCGTGAATGCGGACGGCGTTCTCGATGTTTTGTTTGACCATCTCGGAGACGGAGTAATCGGGGTTGTTGCAGTAATCGAAGAGCGCGTCGACGGCTGCGTCAACCCGATCCTGGTCGGGCGGGGCGGTGAGCAGTTCGAGCGCGGGGTGAACCAGGCCGAAAGCCGAGACCACGTGGCGCGACGAATTGCCGGTGCCGTTGAAGGCGCAGATGCCGCCTTTGCCGTCGCAGGTGTTGACCGCTAATCGCTTCTCAAGATCTTTGTGACGCTCGCGCGTGAGGACGCCGGCGGTCACCGCGCGAATGAAGACGCCCTGGAAAGCCTGGTTCGATGAGCATTGCAGCACGTAACTTAGCGCGTCGCGCAGATCGTCGGCGATGGCTTGATGGCCCGTCTCTTCGGCTCTGCGGGCGACTTCTTCGATCTCCTCCCGCAGGTCCCCGGGGATGGTCCCGCCTTTAAGCACGTGGGCTGGCGCGAAAGTGGCGAAGACCGGGGCGTCGCCTCGCGCCCGCCTGGTCACGTCCAGCAGGGCTAGCGCCGCCAGGGCGGCCAGCGGCTGTTTGTCGCAGCCCTGAATGACGAAAGCGCCGTGGTATGACTGCGCCTCCATCTGGTTGACGATCATCTCGGTCATCGCGTTCCGCGATTGGAGCGAATAGCACATCCCGACGTTAGATTGGGCCGTGCCGTCGCACAACACCGGGGTCGAAAACGCGAAGGGCACGCCGCCGCGCCGCCAGACGCGGACCGCCGCTCGCGCCGTCGTCTCGTGGTCCATGACATGCGCTGGATGATCGGGCGAGCCGCCGATGACGGCGACGCGCGGCGCGTTGCGGTCGAGCCGCTCTACTATCTCTTCGAGCGAATAGGCCAGATCACGCGCGCCTACGAGCGCGCGGCTGCGGTCGAGCAGCGCGGCGACCGTAATGGGTTCGTTCGCCTTGCCTTGAACTTCGCGTTGATACGGATTGTCCCCACGTGTGATGCGAATGAAGTCAGTCACTTCCCTTGCCCCTTTCTTTGATGAGCGGACAGTACCGGGAGCGTTAGAGACCGGGTGATCGCGGAGACGCTACTTCGAGAGAACCCGGTCTCTAACGCTCCCGGTACCGTAATCGATATGAAACCGGTGTGGCGCAGGTCGCGCTTAAAGCTAAGTCATCGTCCTATGAGTGTCAAAAGAAAATGGAACTCCCGGGCGTTTGGCGGCCTATTGAGATAGACGATGCGCCGCCATCATCATCCGGCAAAAGCTGCGCGGAGATCTTGTTAAATGCGCGTCAAAGCGACTGCCATCCTCGACGGGCGAGAATTTTTCCTGAAACTACTCGCAGTTTGAATTCGTCTCATTAATCGTGAAGGGAACTGGCGGCGCCGAGGCCCTGACATTACAAATGAAATACAAAACGCGCAAGGATTTTCAGGATCGGTAGAGCGGATCCGAGTTATGAAGAAGCCGGATTTAAAGGGAGTTGGAGGGAGAGATTTGAAGCGGGAGGAAAGTAGAAAGAGAATGACTAATCGAATTACCAGCCGAGTGAGCGGGAAGACGCAACGGCTCTTGTCAGTCTTTTTCATCGCGCTGGCGCTCTCGCCGGCCGCGTTCGCGCAGAATTCGACGTTGCGAGGAAGCGTCGTTGACGAGCGCGGAGACGCGATCCCGGACGCGGAGGTCAGGCTGATCGGCCAGGACGGGAAAGAGCGTAAGACGAAAAGCGGCGCCTCCGGCGATTTTTCGATCTCGAACGTCGCTCCCGGGACCTACAAACTGACCTCCTCGTACAAGGGATTTCAAACTCAGACGATCACCGATTTTAAGGTCCCGTATTCGGGCGTTCTCCCTGTCCAGATGGCCATCGCCGCGGTCGAGGTAATTACAGACGTTTCGCCCAACAACTCCGCAATCTCGACCGAGCCTGATCAGAACATGAATGCGATCGCGCTGACCGAGCAGGAGATCGCGAACTTGCCCGACAACGAGGACGATCTGCGCGCCTATCTGAACGCGCTGGCCGGCGGCGGCGTGAACGGCGAGGGCGCGAACATCCTGGTTGACGGATTCAACGGCGGAAGGTTACCCCCGAGAGAGGCTATCCAGCGCATCGTCTTCAACCAGAGCACGTATTCGGCCGAGTTTTCCAATCCTGGTTTCTCGCGCGTGGAGATCATCTCCAAGCCCGGTTACGGCGAATGGCGAGGCAGCGGCAGTTTCGGTTATCGCAACGCCGCGCTCGACGCGCGCAACGCCTTCGCCCTCACCAGACCAGAGCTGACGCAGCAGCGCTACGATTTCTTCATGGGCGGGCCGCTGCTCAAGAAGCGCCTCTCGACGTCGCTCTTCGCCAACCGGCAGGACGTCGACGGAAGCACAGCGACCATCATCAAAACCGTCGGCGAAAATCTCGCCGACGTGGAGCTCAGACCCAACGTGCCCAGCAAAACCGTCAGGACATCCGTCGGCGGGCGCATTGATTATCTGATCAACAACAAGAACACGCTCAACGTTAATTACAACTTCAGCACCAGCGAAATAACGAACCTGGAATTCGCGAACCGCTTCGGCGGAGGCTTAGACTTCGGCTTCGGGGGCGGCGGCGGGTTTGGCGGCGGCGGCGGCGGTGGCGGCGGTGGCGGCAACAGCACGTTGGAGGAGCGCGGATCGAGCCGCGAGAACAGCAACCACAACCTGCGAGTGACCGAGACCTGGATCATCAACACGAAGATGATTCACGAAGCCCGTTTCCAATATCAGCGCGAACGCAGCAATCAAAAGGCGAACACCACCGGGCTGGCCATCAACGTAATCGATTCGTTCAGCGGAGGCGGTTGCACCGACTGCCCGAATCTCAACGATAGCGACAGCGTCGAATATCAGGATTACCTGACGGTCACGCTCAAAAAGCACACCCTCAAGGGCGGAATTCAGTTCGAGTTCGAGAAGATCCACGACGTGAGCGGAAGCAATTTTAACGGCACGTACACCTTTTCTTCTCTCGATCAGTTTCGCTCCGCGCTCCGGGCGCTCAGCGATCCGTCCGCTCGCCAGTGCGACCCGACCCAGCCGGGTGATCCCAACGACCCCCTCAACCCCTGCGCGACTCAGTTCACGATAAACAGGGGACAGACGTTGCTCGATTACAACCTGTTTCGCGGTTCGTGGTTCATCATGGACGACTTCCGCATGAGTCCGTCGCTGACGCTCTCTTACGGCTTGCGGCACGAGTTTCAATCGCACCTGGTTGATAAGCTCAATTTCGCGCCTCGCTTCGGCCTCGCATGGTCGCCTTTCAAGGATCGCAAGACGATGATCCGCGGCGGCGCCGGCATCTTCTTCGATCGCCTGGGCGGGGGGAATTACGCGAACACGATACGGTTCAACGGGGACACGCAGGAGAGCTTCACGATCCGCAACTCGGTTTTCGATCCGAACAATCTGCCAGTCGGCGGACAGCAGGGGTCGTCACGGGGCCGGACCACGCGCACACTCGATCCGAATCTGAATGCGCCATATTCGATAAATGCCAGTCTTTCGGTCGAGCGGCAATTGCCCAAAGGCTTGGTCGGCACGTTCACTTATTTTCATGACCGAGGCATTCATCAATTCCGCACGCGCAATGTCAACGCGCCATTCCCCGATCCGACCAACCCTGGCGAGATCATTTTCCCGTCTTCCCCGGGGTCGCTCATTTATCAACTGGAATCTTCTGCCATGTCGTCAACCAACAGGCTGATTTTCGGATTGAATCGCCGCCTGGGCAGGGTAACGGCATTCGGCAGATACAATTTGGGGTGGATGAATTCCGACAGCGGCGGTATTCCTGCGGACAATTACAACTTGAGACCGGAATGGGGCCGCGCGAACGGCGATCGCAGGCATAACGCCTTTATTGGCAGCTTCATGAATTTGCCCAAGGGGTTTCGGCTGCAAATGACGATGAACGCCTCAACAGGCGCCCCATTCAACATTACTACCGGGCAGGATAATAACGGGGACGGTTCGGTCAACGACCGCCCGGCGGGCTTAGGCCGCAACGCCAATCTGACGCCGGACTTTTATACTAAACCGTTATTCAATCGCATGATTTGCGCGCCCGGCAGTTCTAGTAGATTCAACGGATCCGGCGTCGTATGCATCAACAACGCCGGCGCCGAATCGCCTCAGGTAACGATGCAGGAATTCCTCACAAACGCTTATCCGAATGGCGTGATCGCGCAGGGGCCGGGTAACTTCATCGTCATCTCTTCTCTGAGCAAGACATTTGGCTTCGGCAAACGTGAAAACAATGGTCAACAGGCCCAGGCCGGCCAGGGCGGTGAATCTGGAGGCGGACGCGGTGGACGCGGCGGAGGCGGACGCGGTGGTGGCGGCGGTGGCGGACGTGGTGGCGGCGGTGGCGGCGGTGGTGGCGGACGTGGTGGCGGCGGTAGAGGCGGCGGCAGGAGGTAATGAATATGAATCACACGA
>DATEMG010000627.1:0-4250 GCA_035275805.1 Blastocatellia bacterium | reverse complement strand
AAAGCGGCGTCAAAGCCGCCGCACTCCAAAGGCTGCCGCCGATTTTGCCGTCTAAACATAACACCCTTGCGCTGACACTCCCCGTACAGCGCCGTAGTAGAGCCCGAAGGCTGAACTCCGTACCATTTCGCTCCGAAATATTTACGCGAAGAATTCTCTTTCTTTGGGGTTGTACCAATTTTATCCGCTCCGGCTTATGAAGGCCCGTCCGATTTGGCTAATGGCCGAATCACTGTTATATTCTCGCTCCACCATTCGCAAACCTTAAATCCTGGAATTACCAACAATCGTCTCTTTTACAAGCATTTCAAACTAAGAGTGCGCGAATGTTGTCCACCTCACATTTTCGGAGGAAATTTTTAGATGGCAACTGAACATGATCATGACGGCGCTCCGGCTCCCGAGCGACGTTCATTTCTCGGCGTGATCAGCGGACTGATCGTAGCCGGAGTTTCAACCGTGCTGGGCGTGACGATCGGGCGGTTTTCGATCTCCCCGGCGTTCTCGACCTCGGGTGAGCAGGATTGGACCGACCTCGGTTCGCTCAGCGAATTCGCCGAAGGCAAACTGCTAAAGAAGAATGTGATCGTTTCGCAAGACGCCGGATGGGGCAAGTTCCAGTCTCAGCGTTCGGTGTGGATCGTCAGAAAGGGCGAAAGCGTGAAGGTATTTTCGGGCGTCTGCCCGCACCTCGGCTGTTCAGTCAACGCGCGCGCCGAGAAATTTATTTGCGCCTGCCACAACAGCGAGTGGAACGCCGAAGGCGCGACGCTGGCCGGGCCGACTCCGCGCGGGCTTGACACACTTGAGTTCCGCGTCGAAGACGACAAGCTCAAGGTCAAATACCAGGACTTCAAACAGGGAATTACTACCAAAGAGGTTTTGAGCTGAAGATAGAAGATCGAAGATAGAAGATCGAAGATGGAAGATCGAAGATGGAACGCGATATTCGATGCGATCCTCGATCCTCGATCCTCGATCCTCGATCCTCGATCCTCGATCCTCGAGGAGAATATGGCGGAATCTAAACTGCAAAAGCTTTACGACTGGCTGGACGAGAGGACGGGCGTCAAGGAGATTACGCGCGAGGCGCTGGACGAGCCGATTCGCGGCGGCGCGCGCTGGGCATACGTCTTCGGCAGCGTGCTGTTGTTCCTGTTCGCGATTCAGGTCGTCACCGGAATATTTCTGTCGCTCTATTACGCGCCTACCGCCGACCACGCTCACGCCAGCGTCTCGTACATTCAGAAGGCCGTGCCTGGCGGCGCGCTCTTGCGCGGGCTGCATCATTACGGGGCGACGGCGATGGTGATAGTGGCTGTCGCGCATCTGGCGCAGACCTTCCTATTCGGCGCTTACAAGAAGAAGCGAGAATTGCTCTGGGGGGCCGGCGTATTGATGCTGCTCATCATTCTGGCGTTCTCGTTCACGGGGTACCTGCTGCCATGGGATCAGGCGGCATATTTCGGGACCAAAGTCGGAACCAATATTGCGGGCGAGATCCCGGTTATCGGCCCCGCGCAGCAGCGCGTCATGCTTGGAGGCATTGACCTGACGACGGTGACGCTGTCGCGCTTCTTCACCACGCATGTCTTCCTGTTGCCTCTGGCGCTTGCAGGGCTGGTCGGGCTGCACCTTTATCTTTTCCGCCGCGCCACGCCGGCCGGCCCCTTCCACAATCGCCACGACAAAAAGATCGAGCGCTTCTACCCGAAGCAGGCTTTCAAAGATTCCGTCGCCATTCTGATTTGCTTTGCCGCGATCCTGGCGATGACGAGATATTCTCCGGTCGAACTGGGCCCCGTGGCCGACCCTACGTCAGATTATCTGGCGCGCCCCCCGTGGTATTTCATGCCGCTCTTCCAATTGCTGAAATATTTCCCGGGCAAGTGGGCGATCATTCCGACCGTCGTCCTGCCCGCCGTCCTGTTCGGGGCGCTGTTTCTATTGCCATTCTTCGACCGGCGCGAGGAGCGGAATCCGTTCAGGCGGCCTCTGGCGACCGCGCTGTTGGTTTTGATCATCGGCGGTTCAATCGGATTGATCTTCCTCGCTAAACATCAGGACAGGGCCAATCCCGAATTCGCCGAACAGTTGAAGAGACAGGAAGAGGAGATGCGCGCCTATTTCGCCAAGCCTTTCGAACCGCAGATCGTCGGCGCCGCGGCTGCTGTTGGGAAACCGATGGCGCCGCCGAAGGCTTACGCGGAGAACTGCGCTGCCTGCCACGGCGATAACGGCGAGGGGGCGGCGATATTCCCCGCGCTCATCGGAATCTCGGCCAAGCCCCAACGGTCGAAGGAGGATTTGCTGAAGATATTGGACAATTCGCGGGCCTATGGGATAAAAGCGCCCATGCCGGAAAATTTCCCGACGATGACGCAACAGGAGAAAGAGCAGGTCGTGAATTGGATGATTCAGCTGAAGTAAATCAGCGTCGCGAGCCGTAGCGAGCGGGTGTTCATTCATGCGTCAGCTCGCTACAGCTCGCGGTATTGATCAGAATACCTTCCCGCCACGTACTGATTCAATATCTCGATAAAGTCCGGGACTATGTTCGCGCCTTTGAGCGTGGTTTTCAGTTTGCCGTCGACGAAGACGGGCGCGCGAGGCTCTTCGCCGGTTCCTGGCAGGCTGATTCCGACGTCGGCGTGCTTCGATTCGCCGGGGCCGTTGACCACGCATCCCATGACCGCGACCTTCATCTCCTCGACGCCTTTGAACCGCTCGCGCCAGACTGGCATCTGCGCTCGCAGGTATTTGCCTATGTCGTCGGCCATCTCCTGAAAGAGCGTGCTGGTCGTACGCCCGCAGCCGGGGCAGGCCGTGACCTGCGGGGTGAAGCTGCGGATGCCGAGCGATTGCAGAATCTGTTGGGCGACGACCACTTCCTCGCTGCGGTCGCCGTTCGGCGCGGGCGTCAGGCTGACGCGGATCGTGTCGCCGATCCCTTCCTGCAATAAAACGGACAAGGCCGCCGCGCTCGCGACTATGCCTTTCGACCCCATTCCAGCTTCGGTCAGTCCAAGGTGCAGCGCGTAATCGCCGCGCCGCGCCATCTCGCGGTAAACATCGATCAGGTCCTGAACGTCGGAACACTTCGCGCTGAGGATGATGTGATCGCGCGCGAGGCCATAACTCTCGGCAAGGCGCGCCGACTCGACCGCGCTGCGCACTATAGCCTCCTTCATCACGTCCTTGGCGTCGAGCGGGTCGGGCAATTTGGCGTTCTCGTCCATCAGCCGCGCGAGCAGCGCCTGGTCGAGCGAGCCCCAGTTGACGCCGATGCGCACCGGCTTGTCGTTTTCGAGCGCGACATCGATCATCCGCTTGAAATTGTCGTCGTGATGGCGTCCCGCGCCGACGTTGCCCGGGTTGATGCGGTATTTAGCCAGGGCGCGCGCGCACTCTTTGAATTCGCTCAATAGGATGTGGCCGTTGTAGTGAAAATCGCCTATGACCGGCGTGTTGTGCCCGGCGTCGCGCACACGCGAGACGATTTCGGGCACGGCGGCGGCGGCCTCTTTGTTGTTGACCGTGACGCGAACAAGCTCCGACCCCGATCGGGCCAATTCGATGACCTGTCGCGCGGTAGCCGGCGCGTCGGCCGTGTCGGTGTTGGTCATTGATTGCACGACGACTGCGTTCAGGCCCCCGACGTACACGCCGCCCACATTGACGGCCACTGAATTCCTGCGATTGATTTTAGCCATGAAACTTTCCGGGTCTTTCCTAACTGTATTCAAGAGAATATTAAGTATAAACCGGCCGGCGATCAGGTGTCAGGTTTCAGGTTTCAGGTTTCAGGTTTCAGTTAGGATCGCTCTTTTACTGACACCTGACACCTGACACCTGACACCTTTTGCTCATCGTATTTTGATCTCCATACCGGGCGAGGTCTCGCGGCCCTCGGCGTCGATCACATAGAGCAAAGCGCGGCCGGGGAACAATGTCGCGGGCAAGGCGAATTGGATGCGATTGTCGCTTTCGCTCCAACCCGAGGCGCCTGCTGGCCCCGTGTACTGTCGGGCGCGGTAATCCCGATCGGTTTGTTCGACGATCACTTTGTTGCCGGACGCGGAGAATAGCCCGTAGAGCGACACTGTGGCTCCCGAGTGATAATCGCCGCCGCCCTCTTTGACGATTGCTTGACACGGGCGCCAGCGGGGTACGCAGCCCTTGCAGGAATAAGCGATCACAATCGCGCTTTCGCGCGACTCCAGGCTTTGCTGGTTGATCACGTGAAGGGT
>DATEMG010000626.1:0-3656 GCA_035275805.1 Blastocatellia bacterium | reverse complement strand
TCTCGCTTCGTGCGCGCAGTGCGCGCCGCTCACAAACGACCTCCGCGCCTTCAGAAACGAGATCGCAACGGAACTCGAACGCGAATATCGACCGCGAGGAGCGGCGGAGGGAGCGCCGTCGGGTTGGCTGGATCGCATCGTGGCCGGACTGCCCTCGCCCCTCTTCAAAATCCCCTCGTGGATTTACGCGTCGGCGGCCTTGTCGCTTTTGGCGGCGGCGGCGTGGATGGCGATGTCGAATCGGACGCCGCCACAGACCGCTCGTACGTCTCCGACGCCTGTGACGGCGCCTTCCGTCAACTTCGCTTCGCCTACGCCGGATACCGCGCCTGCGCTCGTCAAGCTCAACGACGGCGGATCGTCGCTGACGCTCGACGCCCAGGGCCGGTTGACGGGAGTCGATCAATGGCCCCCCGAATATCGCCGAATGGCGGAGGCCGCGCTGTCTGATCAGAGGGCGCCGAGATCGCCATTGCTTGCGGGCTTGAACAGGCAGGGAAGTTCGCTGATGGGCGGCGCGGATGTGGGGCCGCACTTTGCAATCATCGAACCCGCCGGCAAAGTCCTGCTCGCCAGCCCCCCGGCATTCAAATGGACGCGGCTAGTCGGCGCCGAAGGCTATGTCGTAGAAGTCTACGACGCGCAATTCAATCTGGTCTCATCCAGTCCCTTGCTTACAGGCCTCAGTTGGACGGCGCCGCAGCTCGCGCGCGGGCAGGTCTATTCGTGGCAGGTCAAAGCCGTAAAGGGCGGGCAGGAATTCATCGCGCCCCGTGTGCCGGCGCCGGATGCCAAATTCAGAATCCTCGATCAGGTCGCAGCCGCCGAGATAGCCCTGGCGCGGCGCGACTACGCTTCGTCCCATTTGCTGTTGGGTTTGTTGTATGCGCGGGCCGGCCTGCTCGACGAAGCCAAACGGGAATTCCGCTCGCTGCAAAATGCCAATCCAGATTCGGATGCGCCGCGTAAATTGGCGGCGAGCGTATCTGCGCCGCGCCGCCCGAGAGGCGCCGACAAAAAATAGGGGAAAACGACTTGCGCTAGTTGAAACTCGCGGGCGGCCAGAACATTTTTGAGACGGCGTTCAGAGTCGCATCCAGGCCAACTAGCGCAAGTCGTTTTCCCCTATTTTTCTGTCAGATGGCACGATACCGGGAGCGGTAGCGTCAGTAAATCACGAAATGAACGGAGATACCTATTGTTCATTGTTCATTGTTCATTTGTCATCGCCGGCGGTACAGTCGATCAATGTCCAATGAACACCGGGCGATTTCCGGAAAATGGCAAATGACAAATGAACGATGAACAATGACAAATGCTCTTCTTTCCCTGATTTCGCGATTTACTGACCGTACCGCTTACCAACCCGTACATGCATTTGAAAGCCGATCTAACGCCTTCTTGACTGAGCAGGCAAGCGCCGAGCCGTGTTCAAACGGCGTCGTTCGCTTGATAGGCCACCACTCCGGCGCGGATCGTATGCGAGACCGAAAAATCGGGGTTCAGGATTGCAAGGTCGGCGTCTTTGCCCACTTCGATCGAGCCTTTGCGGTCGGCAACGCCGCAGACTTCGGCCGGCGCGAGCGACGCCGTGTGGGCCGCGTCGATCAGACTCATTCCGGTAAAAGAGATCGCATTGGATGCGGCGCGGTTCATCGTCAATACTGAGCTGGCGATCGTCACGCCGTCCATCAACGTGCAGAGCGGCCCGCGTACCTGAATCGGGAAGCCGCCGAGCGTGAAGACGCCGTCGCCCACGCCCTGCGCGGCGGCAGCGTCAGTGACGAGCGTCATTCCGCCGCGCCCTTTCGTCTTCCACGCCAGCGCTACCATTCGAGGGTTGACGTGGACTCCGTCGCAGATCATCTCGGCGCAGAGGCCGGGTTCGTTCAACGCCGCAGCGGCCAGCCCCGGCTTGCGGTGGTGCGCGCCCGACATCGCGTTGAAGAGGTGCGTGGCGCGCGTGGCTCCGGCCTCGATCGCGGCGAGCGCCATGTCGTAATCGGCTTCGGAGTGGCCCACCGAAGGCGCGACGCCTGCGAGGGCGAGCGTTCTGATCATCTCCAGTCCGCCGGGCAGTTCGGGGGCGATGGTCATGATTTTGATCCGGCCCGCCGCCGCGTCGAGCAGTTGGGCGCATTCGTCGAAGTTCGGATCGCGGATGCCACTCTCCGGCTGCGCGCCTTTAAACTTGGGGTTGATGTAAGGGCCTTCGATGTGAAGGCCGAGAATCTCAGCCGCGAACGGGTCGTCTTCTTCCGCCGCTATCGAGTCTTCGACTGCGCGCATCAGCTCTTCGTGGCGCGCGGCGACGGTCGTGACCAGGTATCCGGTCGTCCCGAATTTCAACAACGCGCGGGAGATTCGCCGAATCCCCTCGGCGCCGTCGGTCATCACGTCGTCGCCGCCGCTGCCGTGGAAATGCGTGTCGATGAAGCCGGGCATGACGACGCGTCCCCTGGCGTCGATGATCCGCGAGCCGGGCTCAGGCTCGATCGCGCCCGATGAGCCGACGGCTTTGATGTAGCTGTCTTCGCAGAGCGCGACGCCGTTTTCGATCACTTCATCCCGTGTGACAATACTGCCGCCAACGATTGCTAAACGATTTATCATTGTTGAATACTCTACTGCCGGGAAGTTTCGATCAAAAGTTTCAATCAATTGCTTCCCGCGATGGTTATCTTCATCGTCCCTTGCAAATTGAGAGGGGGCGATTTTGTCCCACTCGGTTCATTAGCCATTTCGATCTTGCCGCCGAAAGTCGTCTTCAGGTCGCCAGACCTAACAAATCCTTTGTCAAGGTTCACCGCCATGTCGCCTGCGCCGCTCAGCTTGAAATCAACTTTCATCTTAACCTTTCCCTCTGGCGTGGCAATTTCCAGGACGCTATTTAACTTTCCGTCCGCAGTTTGATCGATTTTCGCGAAACGACATGTAGAGTCTTTTTCAACAGAGGCAAGTTTGAATTTCGACTGGCCGTTGACTGTGAGCGGCGGCGCGTCGGTTATTGGAATTAACAACATAAAATCCAGTGGGGAGGTGACAATCTCTCCGACGCCGATCTGCGCATTGGGCAGATTTCCGTAAATGGATTTCATCATCTCTTTGAGGTACTCCACAACCAGGCTCGGGTCAGGCGGTATTTTGATGTCCACTATATCGCCTTTCCTGTCGAAGGTTATTGAGACTTTTTTGCCTGCGATCTTGCTGGCGGCGTCGCCGAATGGCATAGGCTGGCCGTTCATAGTCATTTCGAAGGCGCTTTCATCATATGTCACTTCCGATGTGACATTGCCGTCCTTGTCCGGCGCGCCAACCTTCTGCGTCAATGAGAGGACCATCTTCGCAACCATCTTCGTTGGTCCGTACGCGGGGTCTTTTGTGGGCAAATCACCCTCGAAATTCATGTCAATCTCCATCTCGTGAACCAACTTTGTCCGAATAGTTTGATTCGGCTCAGGCGCCATTTTGAAAATTATCTTTTCAGACTGGGCGAAAGCGATCATTGAAGCGAAGAGCGTAAGGCAGAGCGCGATGTTGAGTGAACGATAGTCGGGTCTTTTCATCATTTCTTCTCAGTAAACCTCGGACAGAGCAATGGCTTTTGAAAATTAAACGCAACCATGCGGAGCGGGGCGCGTCCTCGCGGGCAAGTG
>DATEMG010000625.1:0-11597 GCA_035275805.1 Blastocatellia bacterium | reverse complement strand
GAAGGCGAAGAGGATGACGATTGGTTCTTCACCTACTTTCAACCTTATCGCTACATCATCAACCGCGTGCCCGTCTTTCCCGTCATCGGCAACCACGATACTGCTGAAACAGAGAAGGAAGCCGACCGCCAGCAGATTTACGACAACTTCTATTTGGCAGAACCTTATCGTCAATTGCGCAAAGGCGGCGAGTTCCAGGCCTCGCCGGACGGCTTGTTCTACCGCTTCGGTTACGGTTCCGACGTCGAGTTCTTCTGCCTCGACACCTCGCGAGCGGATGACGGAAAGCGATGCTTTGAAAAGGCGCAGAACCGCGCGATGCTCGCCGACTGGCTGCAAACTGCGCCCGTTCCCTGGCGCATCGCCTTTTCGCATCACCCTGCTTATTGCGCCGGGCCTCAGCATCCGAGTGAGATAGAATTGCAGGCGTGGATGCGTGAAGACGGCGGGCCGGGCGGCATTCGAGTCTTCTTCAGCGGCCACGAACATAATTTCCAATATACTCCCGCCGAAGGAGCGCATTACTTCATCACCGGCGGCGGCGGCAAATTCAAGTCAAAAAAGATCGAGAATAAGAGATTGAAAGACATCGGCGCGCAAGCCTGGGGCGGCAATGAAGAAGGCCACTTCCTGCTGGTGAAGATCGAAGGCGAAGAAATGAGCGTATGGCCTTACGGACATTTGGCGCTAGGCCGGCCGAATCCCATCAAACTCAATTTTCCGGCGGGGAGTTCGCTTGCGCCCGGCAACGCCCCACCGTTCGTCATCAATCGCGTATGATCCTGTCTGTCATGGGGCAGACAGGATCGACCCAGTAATTCAACAGTAAATGAGCGGAGGCTAAAACCCATGAGTTTCACCGGAAATTTTAAATTGATGTTCCTCAACGCGCGTGGCGGCCCGTTCGGCGGCAAGGTTGACGTGCGTCTCAAGCATACAGTGCTGGCGCGCAACTTCACGCGCAACAATTTTCCCGGCGAGAATATGCTGCAAATCAACGACCTCGAAAGCACGGGGGATGGGCGTTATCGGGTCGAGGTTTCAGCGCCTCGCCATCGCGCCAGCATCCAGCATCTGCAAGTCCTTGAAGGTGGATCCAGCGTGCACGTTTTCAAACTGGCTATAGACCCCGGCGACGTAAAGCGCGTGAAATTCCCGAAATTCATCGATCTACCCGACGAATCAAAGCTGTTGTTGCAGAATTCGAATGTCGAGGGCTTCGATGGCAAACAGGGCGCCGGGCTTTATAACGCATTCGACGACATGCGTAAGGCCGGATTGCTGAACATCCTCGCCAAGATGCGCGCCACAACCTTTCCAACCGGTCGCACAGTGGCGTCGTTTATGTCGTCGCTCACCCGGTCGCGCGGAGATCGCTTCATTGCCAAGGTCGGTGTGGCGCTGCGCGATGAAGTCAAGAACAGCATCCCCACCGGCATTTTTCATGAAGTTTCGCCCGCGTTGCACGACCCGCCGCCAGGATATGCGCAGGCAGACAGCTTCAAGACGCACGAGAATTACGGCAATCTGCAACTCACTTTCTTCCGCAAGGAGGACGCGCTTGACTTCCTGGTCGACGCTGACCTGGATGACGCCCAGGGCATTGAACATATTTTCCAGGTGTTGGGGCATGCGTTGACGAACGGAGAGACTCATCCTTACGACATCCATCAGATTCTGCTTGCCCACCATGGAATTGATCCTGGCTACGAATTGATGGTGTGATTATTCTCGATACTGCTGGCAAACTCTTCCAGCGCCGGAGGGGCGAAGGATAGCCTCGCTGAGTTTGCCAGCAGTATCATTCCCTATCGCGCTCCATCTGCGATTCGAACCGCAATTTCGCGTGAAGCCCGAGGTCGAGGTCGTCAAGATCGTGGCTGACCTCCGCCATATCTTCGGTCGACACGCCATTCTTCCGCCCCCAAAAATCGCGCACAGCCTTTCAAGCGACGCCTCATGACCGACGTCGAATGCGAACAGAGCCACCACTTGACCTTTAACAACCCGCGCCATAAATTTCCTCGTCCAGATAATTGATCAAATTTCTCGGAGTGATATGCCAAAAGAAGTGAAATCACCTCGCAACAATGGCGCCGACCTGCCGATTCTGCCATTCGAGCGCCAGAAAGACTGGGCCGCATGGCTGGACAAGAACCATGCGACGTCCTCAGGCCTCTGGATCAAGCTGGCCAAGAAGGCGTCCGGCATACAGTCCGTGACCTACGATGAAGCGCTCGAAGCGGCGCTCTGTTATGGCTGGATAGACGGCCAAAAGAAGAGCCATGACGAAACGTCCTGGCTGCAAAAATTCACGCCGCGCGGCCCGAAAAGTATCTGGTCGAAGATCAACACGGAGAAGGCGCAGAAGTTGATCGAGGGCGGGAAGATGAAGCCGGCCGGCCTGAAAGCAGTGGAAAGCGCCAAGCAGGATGGGCGGTGGGACGCGGCTTACGCTTCGCAAAGCAAAGCCGTCGTGCCGGACGATCTTCAGGCCGAACTGGATCGCAACGCGAAGGCGAAAGCATTCTTCGCCTCGCTGGACAGCCTCAACCGCTACGCGATTCTCCATCGGATTCACACCGCCAAGAAAGCCGAGACGCGGGCGAAGCGCATCGAGCAGTTCGTCCGCATGTTGGAAAAGAAGGAAAAGATATACCCTTAATTTCAAGGAGTTTGACGCTTGAAAAATTCCACATTACTTACCTCATTGCTAACTCTGGCGCTCATTGCGCTGACGGCGAACGCCGCAGGCGAGCTTGTCAGGCTCGTCAGACTAAAACTCTCGGCCGGCGACCTGGCCAGCGCTGTTTCGGCTGTCGAGGACTACAAAGAGAAACACGGGGTTGACGCGGAATACCTCGACGCCGTGGGTTGGCTCGCGCGCGGCGCAGAGATGCTGAAACAACCGGATGCGGCAGCGGCTTACGTGGCCGAGCTCCGTCGCGAGATCCGGGAGGAGAAGCCGGATTTGGCGATCCCGCTCGGCGCGGCCATTGAGGTCGAAGGCAAATTGCGAGCGGCGCGTGAAGGCCGTGGATCGGCGCTTCGCTTTCTGGAGGAAGAGTTCTCCCGCGCCAAGGACGTCGCGCTGCGCTCACGCATCCGCAAAAACATTAACTTGCTGTCACTCGAAGGCCAGCCCGCTCCTGACTTCAACAAAACTGATTTCATCGGGACTGAACCGCCCTCCCTCGCCGCGCTCAAGGGCAAGCCTGTGCTGCTGTTCCTGTGGGCGCATTGGTGTGGCGATTGTAAAGCGCAGGCTGGCATGCTCAGCCGCGTGTTGCGCAAGTATCGCGCGCAGGGCCTCGTCATGATCGCCCCCACTCGCTACTACGGAACCGGCGCGGAGAATAAGCCTGCGGCGCCCGCTGAAGAGAAAGCGCATATGGCGAAGGTCTGGGCCGAAGCCTACGCCGGGCTTGAAGGGGTTCCGATCCCGATTGATACTGACGCGATGGCGCAATATGGGGTCTCGGCCACTCCCACATATGCGCTCATAGACCGGAAAGGCATAGTGCGATTCTATTGTCCGACACGTCTTTCCGAGGCCGAACTTTCGCGGCGGATCGAAACCGTTCTGGCGGAAAATCCCTGATTTCGTCGACGTCGGAAGTTCATCTTCCCACCAAACCCGCGCTAGCGTTATAATCCAGGCGCTTTCATGACAATCCAACAAAGGAGTCTGCGGCGCCTATGAGCGTCAAACTTTTCTCAATTTTTAAAATAGCCGGGATAGGCTGCGCGGCGCTGCTATTGGCAACCACGGCGCGCGCGCAGCGAGAGAATCCGAACGATCCAAAGAACGTCCAACGCGGGGCCGAACTGATCAAACAGGCGGTTCAGGCGCGAGGCGGCGAGCGCTTTTTTAACTTCAATAACATAATGTCGACCGGCATGTTCACGCCGTTCCAGAAAGGCCTGTCGCAAATCCCGATTCAATTCGTCGACTGGGTAGTCTATCCCGACAAGGAGCGGACTGAATTCGGCAAAGGCAAAAAGAAGAACCGCAAAATTCAGGTCAACGTCGGCAAGACCGGCTGGATTTATGACGGCGACGCCGAGACGTTGAAAGATCAGACCGACAAACAGATCGAGGAGCATCTGGAAGGTTTGGATTTCGACATTGACCGCCTTCTTCGCGCGGCGGCGAAAGGCGACGGGGTCGAGGTCGGTTTCGCCGGGCGCGAAGAGACGCGCCCCGGCGAGCGCGCCGACGCCCTCGCGATCCGGTTTAAGTCGGACCGGACCGCCTACCTCCTGCTCGACTCGCAAACGCACCTGCCGATCAGCCTGAGCTATGAGAAGACCGAAGACGGCGCGCTGGTCAAACAGGAGACTCGATATAACCAGTATGTTGATTACGACGGTGTGAAGTTCCCGAACATCGTCGATTTTTTCCGCGACACCGTGCAGACGGGCCGCGTCAATTATCAATTGGTTAAACTCAACACTCAGGTAACTGATGAGCTGTTCGCCAAGCCGGCGAACGCAAAGGCGGTAAAATAATCGGTTAATTCTATGAGCTCACAATCTCCCAAAGCGGGCCGCCCGCACATGCCTGACTACGGAATTTCCGGCGCCGACGAGGGCGAAGGGTTGTTGCCCTGGGAGTGGGCCGCGGAGCGTCTGTCGGATTCACGCAATTACATGGTGGCGACGACGCGCCCCGACGGGCGACCGCATGTGATGCCGGTGTGGGGGGTGTGGCTCGACGACTCGTTCTATTTCAGCACCGGACGGCAATCGCGCAAGGCTCGGAACCTGGGCGCCAATCCGCATTGCGTGATCTCGACCGACCGCTCCGACGAGGCTGTGATCCTCGAAGGGGTGGCCGAAGAGGTCGCCGACCGCTCCTCGCTCAAGGAGTTTTACAAGACTTACAAAGAAAAATACGACTGGGACCTGGAGGAGATGGGGTTTGATAAAGAGCCTGTTTATATCGTCCGGCCTCGCGTCGTTTTCGGAGTTAGGGAGCGCGATTTCACAGGGAGCGCGACTCGATGGACGTTCGATGACAAGGTGGTTAGTGGTTAGTGGCTGGCGCCTTTTATCTTTCCACGCCGGGAATGCTCCCCCACAGTCTTTAGGCCTGGGCGGGCGCCAATCGCGGCCAACAACCCAGAAGTCTGACTTTCTGTTTTTACAGAACCTTTCCACAGCCCGGCTCGTTAGGCGCTTAAGGGAGACGAGGGTTTGACGGGGGGCTTGCAATCGCCAAGACAATGATCAGGAGCGAACAACCTTTAGTGGGAGCCAATGCGGCTTTGATTAAATCGGACGCAGAATTGGCGCGGAGGTGCCGCGCCGGAGACAGCGCAGCCTGGGAGCAGGTAGTGCATGAATACTCGCGGCGCGTCTTCAACCTCGCCTACCGGTTCACCGGACGTCACGAATCGGCCGAGGATTTGACGCAGGAAGTCTTCGTGCGCGTATACCGCTCCCTTGACCAATACGACTCGCAGGCCGGCGACCTGGCCAATTGGCTGATGCGGCTCGCCCGCAATCTGGTGATCGATGATTACCGCCGGCGCTGCCGAACCCCAACCGACATGGGCGACGACATAGGCGACCACGAGTATCACCTAGAATCGCGCCATGACGCGCCCGATCGCGGGGTCGAGCGCTTCGAGCGCGCGGAACAGGTGCATGCCGCAATCGCCAAGCTTCAACCCGATTTGCGCGAATGCGTGATCCTTCGCGACATCGAGGAGCTGACCTATCAGGAGATCGTCGACATACTCCAGATTCCCATCGGCACGGTCAAATCGCGCATCAACCGCGGGCGAATCGAGCTTGCGAAAATTTTGCGACGGATGAAGGTCGTCGAGACGCTTTGACAGGGTGGTTGATTGTTGGCGGTTGGTGGCTGGCGCCGTTACTTGCTCGCCAGCCACCAACCGCCAACAATCAACCGCCAACCACTAATGCTAATGAATTGCGTAAAGTTTCAAGATTCACTCTCTGATTATCTCGAAGGCGCGATCGATCCGCGCGCCCGCGCCGAATGCGCGGCTCACCGCCTGATCTGCGGCGAGTGCCGCGAGCTTTATAACGACGTCCGCGCCACGGTGCAGACCCTGAACACGCTGGCCTCGGTCGACGCCGAGCCAGAGGGGCTCTCCGGTCGCATCATCGCCCACACGACCACCGGCGAGATGCTCAGTTGCGGCGAATTCGACAAACTGCTCGAACGCTACTTCGACGGGGTCATCCTCGCTCCCACATTCCAAACTTTCCAATCTCATTTTGAAAAATGCCTCAAATGCCGCCGACTGCTCAGCGGCATCGAGGATGCGATCGTCATGCTCCAAGACGCCAAAGACGCCGAGGTCGACGTCCCCGGCTCATTGCACGACCGGATCGTCGCGGCCACGATCGGGAGTGGGCGATCGAGCCGAATCAAGCGCGCGCGATCATCCCTCGTCAATTTCGCGCAGGGGCTGATGTCGCCGCAGATGGCGGTGGCGGCGATGATCATCGCGCTGATCAGTCTGCTGGTCATCTCGCGCTTCGGCAGCGTCGGCAATCTGACCACGAGCGCCGAACAGAAGGTCGAGAGCCTGGTCAATCAGGGGCAACAGAAGATCAACGGCGCCGGCGCCATGGCGATTTCGGGCCTTCAGCGGGTCTCTTACGGAGTGAACGCGATTCTGTCCAGCGGCGCCGCGACCGGGTCGACTGCCCCGGCTGTTAGACCTGCCGCGAACTCTTCTCCTGAGCCCAATCGCGCGCGTGGCGCCGCTCAACCGTCGCATTCCGAACAGGCCCCCGATTCGACGGATCATCCTGATCGTGACACGCGCCGGAAGCGCCAGAATCCGTAGCGAGAGGTGAACGCCAAGATGAACTGTGTCTTCCATCTAACCAGCACCGCAAGCGCGCGATGCAACGCCTGCGAACGTCCGCTATGCCCCGCCTGCGATCATCGCATCAAGGGGTCTCCCTACTGTCAGGATTGCATCGTAGCCGGAATCGAGACGATGCGGCGGAACGTGAGCGCCGGACGTCATGCCTTCAATCAAACTGGACGCCAGGAAGAGAAATCCCCATTGATAGCGCTGCTGCTCGGGCTCGTTCCCGGCGTCGGCGCCGCCTATAACGGCCAGAACATCAAAGCGCTGACGCATTTCCTGGCCGTCGCGGGATTGTGGGTGCTCGCGGACGTCTTCGGCATGCCGCTCGAAATAGCTTTCGGCCTCGGCTGCGCCGGTTTCTACTTCTTTTCGGCTTACGACGCCTATCAATCGGCGCAGCGTTTGCGCAGAGGCGAAGACCTTCGCGTAGAAGACGAACGGCTGAAGCTCTTTCTGCAACAGCGCATGAATGTGTTCGGCGCATTGCTGATCGGCCTCGGGGCCCTTGCGATGCTGGATTTTTGGATTCCCAATCTGCTCAACCGCGTATGGCCAGTCCTGCTGATCATAGCCGGCGCTTATCTGGTCGGGAGCTATTACCGGGGCGGACGGGCGCCGCAGGCGAGGGCCGTTTATCAAAATCCTCCCCCGTCCGCGGTCACGTCGAGTCTCGACACTGGCGCGCGTCGAGAACCGTTTTAATATAGATTTCAAGAAAAGGAACATCAGCCACTGATGAACACGAATATTCACGAATGACGACAGAAGAGGGGGAACGAGCAGGTCATAAGATCAAGGAAAAGATTCGTATTCATTCGTGTTCATTCGTGGCTGATGTTCTTTGACTATATGCCCAAACGCTTTGCGACACTTCTGCTAGGAATCGGCCTGATCGCCATCGGCGCGTTGTTCTTCGTCGCGCCGGAGCAGGCCTTTGCGGTTCGGTGGCTGGTGCGGCTCTGGCCCGTCGCCCTGATCCTGGCAGGGCTGGTGCGCGTCACCGGCTATCTGATCGACCGCCATCCACGATCTCCGGCGGGCGGTATGATGATCACGGCGATTGGCGGGGTTCTGCTCTCGGCCAACTTGCTCGGACACAATTCGCCGATCCTGATCCTTGGTAAATACTGGTTCTGGATTCTGCTGGCCTTCTTAGCGGGCCGGTTGTTGAAGCAATACACCCACCGAATTGAAGACGGTACGCGCCCGAACACGTTCTCCCCGGGCGCGATCGTGATCATGATCTTGATCGTCGCCGCCGGACTGGCCGCGAGTTTCGCCGCTAAAAACGGTCCTGGCCAATTCAATCTGCGCTTAGGTGATTTGAGCGTCGGCGATTACGTCTTCGGCGATCCGATTTCCGTCGAAGACGAAATCCCACAAAGTTTTGCGCTCGCGCCCAATTCGCGCCTCTTCATCAATAATGCTAACGGCGACGTTGAGATCAATTCGGCCCCGCAGTCGCAGGCCACCGCGCGATTGATCAGGCGCATCCGCGCCGCGAGCGAAGAGGAGGCGCGAGGGGTCGCAAAGAACATCAGTCTGCAAATAGCCTCCAACGGCGTGGGCTATCAACTAAACGTCGCCGCCCCCGGGGTCCGGCAGGATTTCGGCGTTTCGATCGTCGTCACGCTGCCGCAGAATCTGCAGGCGGGCGTCGAAATCAATAACGCGCTCGGCGTCGTGAAGCTCTCCGATTTGCAGGGCGCCCATGTCATCCGCGGTTGCGAACGCGCCGAAATCAACCGCAACGCCGGCGGCGTGACAGTCGAAAACCCACGAGGCGCAGTAGAACTCAGCGAGATTCAGGGGCCGGTCAACTTGACTAACACGCGTCAGGCGGTCAATCTGAGGGCGATCAACGGCCCCGTCAGGCTCGACGTCAAGGGCGGCGCAGTCAACATGGAACACTCTTCCGGCCCGCTCCAGTTGCAGGCTGCTGACGCGCAGATCGAGATCACCGAGGTGGGCAATGACGCCTCGGCGACTGCGCGCGTCGTCGACATCGAACAGGCCCGCAACAGCCGCATCAAATTGCAAGAGATCAAGGGCGCCGTCGCGATCAAGGCCGAACGCTCGCCCGTCGAGGCCGAAGAGGTAGCCGGAGATTTCAAGGTCGATTCTTCCTCGGACCGCGTGCGTATCAATCGAATCAGCGGCGTTTTGTGGGTCAAATCGAAGAACGGCGCGGTCGAGGTCGAAGAGGTCAGAGGGCTGACGACGATTGAAGCCACGCGCGACGTGACGGTCCGTAATTTCCGCGGCCAGCTAAGCGTCACTTCGAAGGAGGGCGCGATCGACCTCGAAACATCTGAAAAACTCAACGGCGATCTAAGCGTCGTCAGTGACCGCGGCAGGATTCGCGTCGCGCTTCCCAAGGACAGCGGCTTCCGACTCGAGGCCAATGCCGGCGCAGGCCGCGTGACGGCGCATGGGTTCGATGACACCGAATGGACTCATGAGGAGAGATCTTACGTAACCGGTTATAATATTACGAAGTCTTCGCCAATGGTCTCCTTGCGTTCGAGCCGCGGCGAGATTCAACTGCGATCCTCAGGGCTGGCGACGGCCAGCAATAATTAAGACCGGGGGCCTGGCGTCAGGGAAGTTGAGATGGAAGCAAAAAAGGCAAAAAGGGGCAAAAAAGGGGGTCCCCCCGGACTTTTGTCTTTTTTGCGGCGCCTTTCAATACCTGCGAAAGAAGCTGATTTAAAAAATTTATCCTGAAATCAGGAGTAGGACAGACTCTAATCTGCCCCGCTCTCTAGTGGGTGAAGCGATGACCGCAATCCTTAAAATATTGGCTTTATTGACATCTCTGGCGACGACCATACTGGTCACCGTCGCCAGCGTGCGGCAAGGATTAATTATTGTCTGGGCGATTTTCAGTGTTGTAAAAATCGTCGTTGTAGTACTATTTGTAGCGTTGCTCCTAGTGATTCTTTACCTCCTCCTCACCAAAAAAAGTGATTCCCCCGACCCATAGCTAACGCCAGTTGATAAGTATCAATTCCTGACCAAATGGCAGGTTGATGTCCCGCAAGAATTGATCCGCGAAATCCTGTAAGGAAGGCAAAGACAAACCGCTCTGGCCAATCCCACACCGTAAGCGGTAGCGGTAGCATGTCCGCAGAGAGGTCTAAGTGACAGATTTGCGGCTCGTTGCCGCTCCGGCAGGTTCAGCGCCGCGAGCTGTTGCGAACCGGTCTCCCTTGAGATCGGACACGCTACAGCTCGCGGCGCTGAATCGAAATCCGACAGTGATATGCCTGCCGTAAACAGGAATGAACTTTTGAACGCAATTCATGCAGAATGTAACCACTAACTCCGAACCCTTCTCGGACAACCGTTTTCACAGCGCCGGGTAATCATCACCCGGCGGCATCCATATTCTGGAGGATAATAACGTGAAGAATATCAAGACCTTAGTCCTGGGCCTTTGCCTGCTGACAGCTTTTTCTGTCTCGGCGTTCGCCCAGCAAAAATCACTCTATGATCGACTCGGCGGCAAAGACGCGATTTCGGCCGTGGTCGATGACTTCGCCGGAAACGTGCTCGCCGACACGCGCATCAACAAGAAGTTTGGCAAGAGCGATCCCGCGCGCCTGCTGGCCAACCTCAAAGATTTCGTCTGCTTCGCCACTGGCGGGCCGTGCCGATATACGGGCCTTACTATGAAGGATTCCCACAAGAATATGGGCACAACGGCGGGCGAGTTCACCGCGCTGGTCGAAGACCTGGTCAAAACCTTGAACAAGTTCAATGTCCCGGCCGCTGAACAGAAAGAGCTGCTCACCGCGCTGGGCGGATTGAGGGCTGACATTGTCGAAGTCGAATCGCCTGCCACCGGTGGGGATCTGCCCGCGAACTTCAAACCCGCCCCGCCGCTGGGGGAGAGGGGCGCGCCCGTCGCCGCGGCGCCAGCCGCTGCGCCAGCTCCGACAAAATCCCTCTTCGACCGTCTCGGCGGCATGCCGGCGGTCTCGGCCGTGGTCGATGACTTCGCCGGAAACGTGCTCGCCGATACGCGCATCAACAAAAAGTTCGCCAAGACCAACGCCCCGCGTCTGCTGGCCAACCTCAAGGAATTCGTCTGCTTCGCCACTGGCGGCCCGTGCAAATATACCGGCCTTAGTATGAAGGAATCCCATAAGAATATGGGCACAACGGCGGGCGAGTTCAACGCGCTGGTCGAAGACCTGGTCAAAACCTTGAACAAGTTCAATGTCCCGCCAGCTGAACAGAAAGAGCTGCTCACCGCGCTGGCCGGATTGAGGGGCGACATCGTCGAGAACGAATCGGGCCAAACCGGCGGGCCGCTACCCGCGAACTTCAAACCCGCCCCGCCACTGGGGGGCGCCCCCGCCACCGCCGCCGCCCCTGCCCCAAGAGCGCCGAGAACCGGTTCGCTCTTCGAGCGTCTCGGCGGCATGCCGGCGATCTCGGCCGTGGTCGATGACTTCGCCGGGAACGTGCTCGGCGACACGCGCATCAACAAGAAGTTCGCCAAAACCGACGCCCCGCGCCTGCTGGCCAACCTCAAAGACTTCGTATGCTTCGCCACTGGCGGCCCATGTCAGTACAAGGGACTCGATATGAAAAAGTCCCACAAACGCATGGACGTTACGGCGGGTGAGTTCAACGCGCTGGTCGAAGACCTGGTCAAAACCCTCGACAAATTCAACGTCGGGGAGCAGGAGAAGAAAGAACTGCTCGGCGCGCTGGCCGGATTGAGAG
>DATEMG010000624.1:0-3795 GCA_035275805.1 Blastocatellia bacterium | reverse complement strand
CCACCTCCGGATTGTGATCGGCACCGGCGCGCCGAAGAAGGCCGACATACGCGGCGCGATACGATGGGAAGATCCGGAAGTCGAAGGCGAACCTGTCTTCGTCCCGCGCAAACGAACCGACTGGGCCTGCGTCGTCTATTCGTCGGGCACCGGGGGCCGTCCGAAAGGCTGCGTGCTGACGCACGAAAATTACCTGGAACAATGCGTCTCGCTCACGGCGCTCTACCCGTTCTGGCCGGGCGTGCGCTACCTGAGCATCCTGCCCACGAACCACGCAATCGATTTCATGGTCGGGTTCATCGGCCCGTTCGTGTGCGGCGCTACCGTCGTACACTTGCGGACGCTGCGTCCGGAATTCGTTCGTGAGGCGTTCACCCGCTACAAGATCACCTACGTCGCGCTGGCCCCTCTGATTCTGAAAAATCTGCAAGCAGGCTTGCGAAAGCGATTCGACGAATTGCCGCCGCTCAAGCGATTCGTGTTCGACCGCCTGGTCGAGGTCAACCGCGCGCTGACCAGGAAAGAGCCGAGGCTTGAGTTGAGCCGCAAGCTGCTCAAGCAGGTTCACGAAGCTTTCGGCGGCGAGTTGCGCGCTATCTTCGCCGGCGGCGCGTTCTGCGATCCGCAAATGATCCAGTTTTTCTACGACCTCGGAATTCAGGTCTCCATCGGTTATGGGCTTACCGAGGCGGGCACGGCGATCACGCTCAACGACTTCAAACCGTTTCGCGCAGACACCGTCGGCAAATCGCTGCCAGGCATGGAGGTGAGAATCGTCAACCCGGACGTCGACGGGATCGGTCAGGTGGCGACGCGCAGCAAGGCCGTTATGTCACATTACCTGGACGACCCCGAACTGACCGCAGAGACGATCGTCGACGGTTGGTTGATGACCGGCGATCTGGGCCGATTTGATTCGATAGGCCATCTGCAGCTCTTCGGCCGGGTTAAAAATATGATCGTCACCGAGGAGGGCAAGAACGTCTATCCCGAAGACATCGAGAAGGCGTTTGACGACCTGCAGGTGAAGGAGTTCTGCGTCTTCGCCGCCAATTACATATGGCCGGAGCGATCCATGCTCGGCGAAAAGCTGGTCATCGTTCTCCGACTCAACGAGGGCCAGGAGTTGACCGAAGAGTTGATCAGAGACCTGTCGAGACGCAACAACACCCTCCTCAATTTCAAACGCGTCAGCGGTTATACGCTCTGGGACGCCGACTTCCCGCGCACTGCCTCGATGAAGATCAAACGGTTCGTGTTGGCCGAAGAAATTCGCGGGCGCCTCGACCGCCAGGCCGCGATCGAGGAACTTTAACAGGTGTCAGGTGTCAGGTATTAG
The DNA here is from genome assembly GCA_035275805.1 of Blastocatellia bacterium. Taxonomy (GTDB): domain Bacteria; phylum Acidobacteriota; class Blastocatellia; order RBC074; family RBC074; genus JAJVID01. The sequence continues at coordinate 2,456 of DATEMG010000624.1, read as the reverse complement.
GTGTCAGTTTGCAAGATGACCTGAAACCTGAAACCTGAAACCTGAAACCTGAAACCTTAGTATGAAGAATTCTACTTTAGCTGTGGTCAATCCTGCGGCGGGCTTCGGCAAATGCGCGAAATTGCTAGGGCCGGCGCTGGATCGGCTGCGCGCGGCGGGGGCGCGATTCGATGTGGCCGAGACGAAGCGCGCGGGCCACGGAATTGAAATCACGCGGAACGCCTTTCGCGACGGCTATCGCAAATTCATCGCGGTCGGCGGCGACGGCACTTCGTTCGAGATCGTCAACGGCCTGTTCCCCGAAGCGGCGGCCGGCCCCTTGGATAACGACGAGAAGCCGTCGCTTGGCTTTCTCCCGCTCGGCACCGGCAACTCGTTTCTGAGAGATTTCACCGACGACAGCGTCGAATACGCCACGCGGGCGATCATCGAAGGGCGCTCGCGCCCCTGCGACGTGATCCGGCTGAAACACGGAGAGGGAGATGTTTATTTCATCAACATCCTGAGCCTGGGTTTCGTGGCCGACGTCGCAACGCTCGCCAACCGGCGCTTCAAGCCCCTGGGGGCGGCGAGCTACGCCCTGGCGGTTGTTTTGTGCCTGGCCGGCTTCAAGAAGCGGGTTTACAAGATAAAGCTTGACGGGTTCGAAGACCCCGATCCGCCGAGCACCGCGCTGCTGATCTTCAACAACAGCAAGTTCACGGGCGGCCACATGATGCTCGCGCCGAACGCGGACACGGGCGACGGGCTGATCGACATCGTACGGTGGTCGGCCGGCCGCTTCGATTTTATATGGAATTTTCCGAAGTGTTACGACGGCTCGCACGTCAGCCATCCGCTGGTCTGGCAGGCGCGCGCGCGTCACATTGACCTCGATTTCGATTCGCCGGCCGACATCATGATCGACGGAGAAGTCATGACAGCGCGGCTCAAATCGCTCGATGTATTGCCGTCGGCTTTGAATGTAATGGTCTGAAGCTTGCCCCTGGCGCCTGGCGCCAAATTATTGCAATGAGTGAGAATGCAATTATCCGGTCCGAAACCCGCAATCATCCGAGACACAACTGGTCTTCGCTGAGTTTCATCGGCAAGGCGTATTACGCCCTGCGCTCTGTAGTCGTCTGGCTCGCCAGCATCGCCTTCTTCTTTCCCGTCTGCTCGTTCCTCGTCCTGCTCGGCGCGTTCGTTGATCCGCGCAAGAACGACAGGCCGCAGCGGTGGCTCTTCCGCAACATCCTGCGCGTCGCGGGAGTCGATTTCGAGGCGCGGTATTCGCCCGGCTTCGACCGTGGGCGGACCAGTTTCTTCGTCAGCAACCACATCGACATATGGGACGCGTTCATTATTTATTCCGCGATCCCGCAATTCGTGCGCGGCCTCGAACACGAGTCGCATTTCAAGGTTCCGGCCTACGGCTGGATGATGCGCCGGTTCGGCAACGTCCCGGTCCCGCCCGAAGGCAAACTGGCGAAGTACAAACAGATGATTAAGCTGACAAAGGAGACGCTCGACAAAGGCGTAAGCCTGATCGTCTTCGCCGAAGGCACTCGCACCCGAGACGGGCGCGTTGGACCGTTCAACCCCGGCGTCTTCAGAATGGCGATCCAATTCGGCTACCCGATCGCGCCAATGAGCATTGTCGGCGCCTACGAGTTCAGCAAAAAAGGCGACTGGAAACTCTTCCCTTCCAAAATCACCGTCCACATTCACGACACGATCGAGACCAGAGGCCTCGGCAAGAACGACGTAGAGGCGCTGATGAACCGCGTACACGCGGCCGTGACGAAGCCGGTGGACGAATATTACGGCGATGACCATCGGTACAGTACGGGGAGCATGAGCGACCTGAGCATCGGTCAAAAGACCTCATGTCCAACGGGTGGCGCGCCGGATCAGTACCGCGAGCGGTAGCGAGCGCGCTTTACTTTGAGTCACGCTCGCTACCGCTCGCGGTACTGATCCGTAAATGCGCTTGAAAATCGCCGCTCCGATAAAATTCCAAGATGAATCAAAGCGATGCGAAGCTGTTCACTGTGGGATGGCTTATCGGAAGTTCGACCGGACGGTTGCCTGGACGAAGAGCCAGGATCGTCTTCATACCGGCCGCGCGGGCGGCGTCCAGTTCGGCGACTGCGTCAGAGATAAAGACCGCATCCGTCGGGGCCAGCCGTAATTCTTCGGCGATCCTCCGATAACTGTCCGCTTCGATTTTGTGGCCGATGGTGGTGTCGAAATAACTACAAATGTAGTCGGTCAGATCTCCCGCCGTCGTGTGGGCGAAAAGCAGCTTTTGCGCCAGCGCGCTGCCAGAAGAATAGATGCAAATCAATTTGTTTTGCCGGCGCCAGCGCGCGAACGCGGACGGCACGTCGTCGAAGACCTCGCCGAGCAATTCTCCCGCCTCGTAACCTTCCCGCCATATTCTCCCCTGAATCGCTTTCAGGGGCGTCGATTTG
>DATEMG010000623.1:0-4555 GCA_035275805.1 Blastocatellia bacterium | reverse complement strand
GAAGGTTTTCTCAAGGTCGCCAAGTCGCCAAGTCGCCAAGTCGCCAAGTCAATCTTGGGCTCTGTGGCTAATATAGATGACGTTGGATAACATAGGAAGAAACGGGGAAGTTCTGCTTCGCGCTGTCGACCTGACCAAGATATATTCGGGTCGGGCGGAGGATGTCGTCGTCTTTCGCGACCTTCAACTGGAGGTGGCGCGCGGCGAGATGGTCGCCATCACTGGCGAGTCGGGAGTGGGCAAATCGACGCTTCTCCACCTGCTTGGGGGGTTGGACCAGCCCACTTCGGGGAGTGTGAAAATAGGCGAGTTTGACATCGCAAAAAACGCTGAGCTAGACTTGGCATGCTTTCGCAACCGGCGGATCGGATTCGTTTTTCAATTTCATCACTTGCTCCCTGAATTCTCTGCGACAGAGAACGTGATGATGCCGTTATTGATCGGCGGCGCGGCAAAACGCAACGCCGCCCGTCAGGCCGACGTAATACTCGGCCGTGTCGGGTTGGCCAAGCGCGCCGGACATCGTCCCGGCGAGCTTTCGGGGGGCGAGCGGCAAAGAGTCGCTTTGGCTAGGGCGCTGGTTTCTTCGCCCACACTGCTCCTTGCCGACGAGCCGACGGGAAATCTGGATCAACGCACGGGAGATGAGGTTCACGCTTTAATCAGGCAATTGCAGAGAGAAGAGCGATTGACCGCTGTCATCGTCACTCACAACGAGAAATTGGCCGGCTTGTGCGATCGCGCCTTGCGGTTGGAAGGCGGGGCGCTCAGGTCCTTATGAGGTCGGATTTTAAGATGTTCGAACGATATACAGAAAAAGCGCGTCGCGTCATTTTCTTTGCCCGCTACGAAGCGAGCCAATTCGGAGCTTCCCAGATCGAAGCCGAACACATTTTGCTGGGACTGATCCGTGAGGACAAGAATCTCACCGCGCGGTTCTTTCACCGCTCGCACGCCAACGTCGAGTTGATCCGTAAGGAGATAGAAAATCGGACGGTCATGCGCGACCGCATTTCCTCTCAGATCGACCTGCCGCTTTCTGGCGAGGCGAAACGCGTGCTGGCGTTCGCCGCCGAGGAATCCGAGCGACTAGGCAACCGCCACATCGGCACCGAGCACCTGCTGCTCGGGTTGTTGCGCGAAGAGAATTCGGTCGCCGCCGAAATCCTCTACGAGCGCGGCCTGAGGCTTTCCGACATCCGCCAGGACCTGATGCGGCAGGCCAACATGGAGCGCAACGCCCATGCCCGCAAAGAGACCCCGCACCTGTTCGAATTCAGCCGCGACCTGACAGAGTCCGCCCTCGAAGGCAAGCTCGATCCGCTGGTCGGGCGCGAAAGAGAGATCGACCGCGTCGTTCAGATCCTCTGCCGCCGGACGAAAAATAACCCGGTGCTGGTCGGAGAGCCCGGCGTCGGCAAGACGGCGATCGTGGAGGGGTTGGCGCAGCGCATCATCAACGGCGACGTGCCGTCATTCCTCGCCGACAAGCGGATTCTGGCGCTCGACCTGAGCCTGGTCGTCGCGGGAACGAAATACCGCGGGCAGTTCGAAGAGCGCATGAAGACCATCATGCGTGAGTTGATCGACAACCCGCAGTACATCATCTTCATTGATGAGTTGCACACGCTGATCGGCGCCGGTTCGGCCGAAGGCAGCCTGGACGCGGCGAACATCCTGAAGCCGGCCCTGTCGCGCGGCGAGATTCAGTGCATCGGCGCGACCACCACTGCCGAGTTCCGCAAATCGATCGAGAAAGATCGTTCGCTGGAGCGCCGGTTCCAGGCCGTCAAAGTCGCCGCGCCGAACGAATTGGAAGCCATTCAAATCATCGAAGGGATCAAAGACCGCTACGAGTCGTACCACAACGTCCGTTACGCCGAGGACGCCATCGAGGCGGCGGTCTATCAATCGGTCCGCTACCTCCCGGAGCGTTTCCTCCCCGACAAAGCCATTGACGTCATCGATGAGGCCGGCGCCCGGGTGAAGTTGCGCGTTCAGCGCGAGAGCGGGTACGTCCCGCCCCCGCCCCGCTGGCAGCAGCAGCAACAACAGAAGGATTTCCGGCAGGAGTCACGCGATTACGGCCATTACCGCGACCGTGATCGAATCTATTCCTCCAATTCCCGCCGTCCGCCGCAATATTACGAGCCGCAGGATTATGAGAATTACGCCGCGCTGGTCAACAAGCAGGATATCGACGATGTGATCGCCAACTGGACTGGCATCCCCGTCGCCTCTTTGCAGGAAGAAGAACTGGTCAAACTGCTGCGGATCGAGGAAGAGTTGCACAAGCGCGTGATCAGTCAGGAATTGGCGATCTCGGCGCTCTCCCGCGCCATACGCCGTTCGCGCGCGGGCCTGAAGAATCCGCAGCGGCCGGTCGGGTCGTTCCTTTTCCTGGGGCCGACCGGCGTGGGCAAGACCGAGGTGGCGCGCTCGTTGGCGGAATTTCTCTTCGGCTCCGAACGCGCGATGATCCGCCTTGACATGTCGGAGTTCATGGAGAAACACTCGGTGTCGAAGCTGATCGGATCGCCTCCGGGTTACGTCGGCTACGACGAAGGCGGCCAGTTGACCGAGCGCATTCGCCGCAACCCCTATTCGGTGCTCCTACTCGACGAGATCGAAAAAGCGCACCCCGACATCTTCAACATCCTGCTCCAGGTATTCGAAGACGGCATGCTGACCGATTCGGCCGGCGCGCATGTCGATTTCAAGAATGTGATTGTGATTATGACCTCGAATATCGGGGCGAGATTCATCAACAAAGGCGCGAGTTTGGGCTTCCAGTCGTCCCACGATCATGGCGTCGCCATGAATGAAGACCGCGTGATGGCCGCCGTGCGCGACACCTTCAACCCGGAATTCATCAATCGCCTCGATGAAATCATCATATTCGAGCCGCTGACCGACGACGACCTCTTGAGGATCGTCGGGCTGCTCTTGGATCAACTCAACCGGACGCTCGGGCGGCGCAAACTCGAAATCCGGTTGACCGAGGACGCCATACGCTGGGTCGTCGACCGGACTTGCGCCGATCGTACCTACGGCGCGCGACCCTTGCGCCGCGCCCTACAGAAATACGTCGAAGACCCGCTCTCGGAGGCCCTCATTCAGGGGCGCATCGGGTCTGCCCCGCTGATCGAAGTCTTCCTCGACGGCGACGCGCTGAATTACCGTTCGGTGAGCGGAGTCGCGCTGCCGGAAAACCTCGCCGAGGAATTGAATGAACCCAATGAAGTGCTTGTCGGATAAATGTAAATGCCTCAAAATATCCACCTGACTGCTTGCTGACTGCTTGTGTTTTCGTAACCCCCCGATGATATCTGGAGAGGCCCGCCGGGCGGATGGTCACCACCCGGCGCGCCGAAATCCCGGCTTTGGAATCTGACTATTCAAGCTTGGAGTATTAGCGTATAATCCGCGTTCTTGAAATATTGCTGCAATCTTGGCAATGCGGATCGTTCATGACGACGGCGGTGTTTGTGGCGCGCCGGAAATGAGACCCCGTTCCCGTTCGCCATTCGCCGCCAATCACTTCCGAAGTGGCGGGTGATTACCTCCGAAGTTTAATCCATGACCAACTCCATGATCGGATCAACATTGTTCAATGGGAGAGCTTTCATGACCAGAGGCGTTTACTTTATGGCGAGCGCAATCGTCATCGCGATAGTTTCCTTCATTTCGATTAGTCCCGCTCTGGCGCAAAGGCCTCAGGCGTCGGAGGCCTTTGTCGAAGAAGTGGAGATCCGCGGCAACCGCCGCATCCCGCGCGAATCGGTCCTTTACTACGTCCAGAGCAAGCCCCAGGACCGTTTCGACCTGAGTCTGGCCCAGCGCGACCTGCAGTCCATCATTCAGATGGGGCTCTTCGACCCGCTGGCGACCAAACTCTTCGTCGAAGACGGCCCGCGCGGCGGCAAGATCATCATCTTCCAGGTCAAGGAATACCCGATCATCCGCGCCATTGAGTACCGTGGCATGAAGTCGGCCACCGAGAGCGAGGTTCTCACTCGGTGGAAAGAGCGGACTGTCCAGGTCAGCAAGGAGTCGCAGTTCGACCCCTCGAAGGTCAACCGCGCCCGCCTCGTCCTGCGGGAACTGCTGGCCGAAAAGGGTCATCCGAACGCCGATGTCGCAGTCGAGGTGGAGGAGATTTCGGCCACCACGGTAGGCCTGGTCTTCGAGGTGGAAGAAGGCAAGCGCGTCCGCGTCAAGGAGATCCAGTTCGTGGGCGAGCGCGACGGGTTTTCGCAGCGGCGGCTGCGCGGGGCGATGAAGCTGGTCAAAGAGGCGGGCATGTTCTCGAACTTTACGTCGAAGGACATCTACTTCAAGGACAAGCTGCTGGACGACCTCGAGCGGGTGAAATACTTCCTCGGGACGAAGGGCTACCTGCAGGCCAAGGTAGGCGAGCCGAAGGTGGACGAGGCGGGGAAGGTTTCGAGCGGGTTGCCGCTGCCACTGTTCCGAAAGTCCGGTCCCGGGCTGAAAATTAGCATCCCGGTAGAAGTCGGACGCCGCTACAGGATTTCCAAGGTCGAGGAGAAGG
>DATEMG010000622.1:0-9884 GCA_035275805.1 Blastocatellia bacterium | reverse complement strand
CCCATAATCGAAATGAATTCACCCGCCCGGACCGAAAGGTTGACGTTGGTCAACGCGACGGTCTCGATCCTGTCGGTGCGGTAGACTTTTTCGACGCCTTCGAGCTCGATCATGTTCGCGGTTGATGTTTGATTGCCGTTTGCGACGGCATTGAGTGTGATTGCCTGACTCGTCATTGCAGATTCCCTTCTGTTACCAAAATCGCATGGCGAATTGTTTCGTTAATTCGTTTGTTCCGTCATCTCAGTTTCACTTCCGTCACATGCATATAATCGGTCATATCGGAGATGATGATCTCGTCGCCTTCGAGCAAACCTTGGATGACTTCGTAATGGTCCGGGCCCGCGACGCCGAATTTCGCGGCGGTCTTCAGCGCCACATCGCCGCGAATCACAAATATGTCGCGCGCGCCTTCGCCGCTCATCGACGGCCCTTTCCTGACGCGGAGGACGCCGTCTTTGCGTTCGGTGGCGATCAGCACATCAACACGCAGGTTTGACCGCAATTGCGCGTTCGATTTGTCTTCCAGGCTTACGACGAGAGTGATCACGCCGTTGTTCACGGTCGGGTTGATGCGCGCAATCGCGCCGGAGAGCGCCAATTCGTCATTGACCTTGACCCTCACCGGCCGGCCGAAGGACAGCCGGTTCGCGTGGACGTCTGAAACAGTAGCTTCGACGCGGAACGCGCTGAGGTCAGCTATGCGGGCCAGTACCGCGCCCTTCTGCACGGTTGCGCCCTCTTCGTTGATGACCCAGGTCAGCACTCCGTGGCGGTCGGATTTCGTCGTCGCCAGTTCCAGTTGGCGCTGCGCTTCGACGCGCTCCTGTTCGAGCGTCTTCATTTCGAGCGCCAGGCCTTCGAGCTGCGTCTTCGTCGAAGCCTGCGCGTTGCGTTTCGACTCTTCGAGCTGTTTCAATTCAAAAGCCGACTTCTCTTCGATGAACTCGACCTCGCGCAACCGCTCTTCCGACATCAAACCCTGGCGGTACAACTCGCGGTTGCGCGAGGTAGCGGCTTTCGACGCTTTGTATTCGAGATTCTTGATCTCCAGGCGGCTCTGCAGATCGATCAGCGTATTCTCCAGGTCGAGTTTTGCCTTCGCCTGCTGGTTCTGTTTCAGCTCGATCTGCCGATTCAGTTTTTCAACCGCCAGCCGCGATTCGTTGAGATCCAACTCCAGGATCGGGTCGCCTTTCGACAAGACCGCGCCGGGGCCTTTCAATATCTTTAGCACTCGGGCGTTGACCGGCGACGAAATCACCCCCTCGAATTCAGGCACGACAGTTCCGGAAGCTGTGATCGTCGCTTCAATCGGCCCTTTGTCGACTTTTGCGGTGCGGATGCGAGCCCGCGCGATCGACGGTTTGATCAATCGCGGCCCCCAGATGAAGACTGCTGCGACCAGAGTGACAGGCAGAATGGCGCCTATCACGCGCCGCATCAATCGTTTTCGCCGGAATGTAACGTCAATCTCTCGATCCATTGTTGGGTTGTCCTCTCTGATCTATCCTGACTTTGACTTCGCCTGCCTGCAGATAGGAGAGCAAACATCAGGCCAATCGCGAAAAGGCCGATTTTACTGAGGTTATTGAGGAATTTTCCGCTGGCGTTGTGCGGGTGTGTACAGCCATCTGTTCAGAATCGGACAGGCGAGAGTCAAGGGCGTAATGCATACGCTCCGTTTCAGAAAGGTATGGTTTATCAGGACGAGACAAGTAGTTGCCTTGCAAATTTTGCAAAGCGATTCTCGACGCGCCGGGCCGATCGGCGCAGCTGGCGCCTAAGCGATACTGTTGGCGAATTCCCTGATTCCTGAGCGCCAGAGGCGCGGAATGTTTATAGAATGTGTTGCGCGATATCTCACCAAACTCCGTAGGAGCGACATGTGTTACATGTCGCTCCTACGAAGCTTGGGCGCGCCGCCCGCCATTTCTATAAACATCACGCTCCTCCGGAGCTAAGATCCGAAAGGCTCATTTCTTGAATTCGCCAACAGCATCCTAAGCGCCGAAAGCTCACAGATGAGCGGCTTATTGCGCTCAACGGACAGAGGTGGGATTACTTAATTTTCTTCGCCCTCCCTATTTCCCGTCCTTCCCGTTGAACCGTCAGATAGGCGACTTGCCCGTTTTCGTCTTTGACGAAGCTAAAGGTCAGGCGCCGATCCTCATTCGTAAAAAAGTTGATTTCGCTCTCCGGCAACAGGTCTCGTTTTTCCGGGTTCGACCCTTGTTGCAACTGCAACTTGTCGCCTTCGCGGGTGATTGTGAAGACCACCGACGGATTAAGTTGATATTGCCCTGTGTAAGTATCAAAGATTTTGGCGTCTATCTTTGCAAGCTTACGCTCTGGAATTAAACCCGGTATGTAAAGCGCCGCGACGCCGATCGCAATTAAACTCGGATCTGCGTTATCGCCATTTGTCAAGACAACGACTGATAATTTATCGTCCATGAATCGCGCGAATTGGGCGCGAAAACCCGGAAGCGAACCGCCGTGATGCGTCATCTTATGGCCTCCCACGCGGCTTAGTTCCCAGCCGAAGCCGTAAGGGTGAGTTGCGCCATTGTTCAATTTCACCGGCGCCCATGCCTGGCTGAGAGTAGATTGCTTGAGAACCTTTTCAGTGTAGAGCGCGGCATCCCACTTTGCCAGATCAAGTACGCTTGATAGAAACGCCCCGCTTGGTCGCAAGGCGAAGTAGATGCCGGCATTATCCAATTTGCCATTTCTCCAGACATAGCCGTTGGCGCGGTTTTGAACGATCTCGGTCATGGTGGTGGCGCGGGTGGCGTTCATTTCGAGCGGCGTAAACAGGCGTTCGCTCAAGTAATCGCTCCAGGGCTTGCCGGAAACTTTGCGAATGATCTCAGCCAGTGAAAAGTAACCGACGTTGCAATACTCCCACTTCTCGCCCGGCGCGAAACGCAGCGCCGAATTGTAGGCAGTCTTAATTACCTCCGCGTCATCCTGGATTTTGAGCGGGTCGAAACCGGGAGCCTCACGGACGATTCCCGATGTATGGGTCAGCAGGTGTTGGACAGTAATCTCTCTCCAGGTGTCGGGTGTTCCCTCGAGAAATTTGCTGATTTTGTCATCGAGGCTCAACTTGCCGTCCTGAACCAGGAGCAAGACGCCTGCGGCGATAAATTGCTTGCTGACGGAGCCGATTTTGTAGACGGTTTCCGGTCTGGCCGGAACATTGAGTTCAACATTCGCCAGGCCGTACCCTTCGGCCTTGATAACCTTCCCGTCCTTTATGACAGCGACGGAGACGCCGGGAATATGCTGCCTCTTCATCTCGGCTTTCACATAATCGTCAACATTATCCGCGCGCGCGGCGCCAGTTGCGACGAACAATAGGATCAGCGCGAAAAGGGGAGTTCGTTTCCTGCGCATAGTTTGTTTGATTTCCTTTCGTCTGTGGTTTTGCTTTGTAAGTTGTAGCCTTCGACATCCACGCCTAATATGAATTAAACGGATGACGAACGTTTCCATTAACAGAGACATGACTGAAACTCTTCATATCACTTTTCGATATCCACTGCGATGCAGCGCCACTTCCCCTGCTTAAACCGCAGCGCGCTCAAAGCGCAGCGGATCGCATGCCCTACGAGAATGGCTATCCAGATATCGAGCGGCTCCAGCGCGCCGGTCCGCCGAATGACGAAGCAGATGCCCAGCGGCACGATGATCTGTGAGACGATCGAAATGTAGAGCGGACTCCTGGTGTCGCCAGTCCCCTGTAAACCTCCCGTGTAAGCCAAAGCGACGGTGATAAAGAGACCGGAGACGCTGAGCGTCCGCAGGAGTTGCGTCCCGATTTCGACGACAACCGGATCGTACATTCCGAAGACGGCGAGCAACTGCTTCGGGAAGAAGAGAAAGAACACCCCGATGAAGGCGGCGCCGGCGAGTCCTATGCGCGCCGCGACATGCGCCGCATGTTCGGCGCGATCCGGCTTGCCTGCGCCCAGGTTCTGGCCCGCCACCGCGGCCGTCGCGCCCATTAGTCCGAGCGAAGTCCACGTGATGAGCGAGAAGAGCTGAGAATACGACACTGCGTATGCGGCCTGCGCCGCCGCGCTCTGCGCCACCGAGCCTATGAAGGCTAGCATGAGCGCCCCGCCGACGTTCATCGCTATCCCCTGGATTCCCGTGGGCAAGCCGAACCGGAATAGCGAGCGGATGACGCCCCAATCCGGACCCAGGCCGCCTCCCCTAGGGAATGACACGACCAAACCGCCGCGCCAGAGCTTGACTATCGCGTACACCGCTACCAGACCGGACGCGATCACCGTCCCCATCGCCGAACCTGCGGCGCCAAACGCAGGAATCGGCCCCAGCCCGCGAATCAGGATGACGTTAAGTATAAGATTCAACGCAGTCATGGCGACGCCAAGGACCATCGGCGTCCGCGCGTCGCCCGCCGCACGCAACGCGCCACCGAGCATGTAGAAAATGAGCATTCCGCTGCTGAACAGGAACATGATGCGGAGGAACGGAAGCGCCGACGCCTTCACTTCCGGCGCCGCGTTCACCAGATCAAGCAGCGATGGCGAGAGGAGGTACCCCAGTGGCGCCATCACCAGGAGCGAGAGGGCGACCGCCGTCAGAAACGCTTGATAGACCGTGCGGTCGACCTTCTCTTCGGCGCCGGCCCCGGCGAAGCGGGCGACCAGCACGCTCATGCCAGTGAACAGTGAATTGATGAAAACGATGATGACGATGAAAATCTGCCACGCCACTCCGATCGCGGCGTTGCCTGTGTACCCTACAAGATGGCCGACGAGCGCGTGATCGACGATGCCCTGCAGCCCGCCAATCATGTTGGTAAGCATGGCGGGCCAGGCGAGTTTCCAAACCGCCAGACGTAGCGGCCCCTCGGTGATAGACCGGTCGTAACGGCTGGGGGGTGAGAGAGGCGGTGTGGGCGGCGCCTTCGCCGGGCTGGTGGACGCAGAGACATTGCTCATTTCTGTCGCTCCTTCTTTCCTTGTTAATATTTTTCCCGCTTTACCCGACGGGCGTTTGCGTAAATTGGCGCCATACAAAATTAGCGAATTGGCTCTTACGCAAGAGCCAATTTTGAGATAGGTTACCGCAGCGACGAATCGCTGGCAAAAAGAGATTGGCGGAAATTCCAGAAGAATTCGGAAGCGTTTGAACGAGGCGCAACCTGTCGAGTCATCGCAGGGAGGCTCCCCTTCGCGGCCTCTGCGTCTTTGCGTCTTTGCGAGAACCTTCGTCTGAAGGATAAAGCCAATTTCTCGCCGAGGCGCAAAGGCGCAAAGTGGCGCCACTTAATTTTCAAAGACCATAATCGAACAAAAACACATTGAAGACTGAATTGTATGGGAGGTAATCGGGCGCCAATTGAAGCGCAGCCGGAGGCGCATATCCGAGTAGCCGCATCCGATGAGGCATTCGCGATCGCAGCGATCCTGGCTCGATCATTTGCGGAGTACGAATCTTCCTATACCCCTGAAGCGTTCGCGGCCACCATTTCTACGCCTGATCGGATTCTAGACCGCATCAACGAAGGACCGGTCTGGGTGGCCCTGCGAAATGACGCCGTTGTCGGGACATTATCGGCGGTCGCTAGAGGCAAGGCGCTCTACCTACGCGGGATGGCGGTCGATCCCACGGCGAGAGGCGATGGAATCGGACGCCGACTTTTAGACAGCGCAGAGGAGTACGCCATCCGGAACGGATTCGAACGCCTGTTTCTCAGCACCACTCCTTTTCTCAAGAGCGCGATAGGGCTCTACGAGAGCTATGGTTTCAGTCGCGGTGACCAGAAGCCTGAGGATTTGTTCGGGACGACACTCTTCATGATGGCCAAGGATCTGCCCGCGGCGGTTGAACAGACGCAAACAGTTTTGCAGAGCAGTTACGACCGGGTAGCGCAAGAGTACGCCGGGCGATTTCGTGATGAGATGGATAAAAAGCCTTTCGACCGGAAGATGCTTGACTGGCTTGCCGAAAAGGCCGGCGGGTCGGGACTGGTCTGTGACCTGGGGTGTGGTCCCGGACAGATCGCCGGTTATTTGCACGGCCGCGTGGCGCAGGCGTGCGGAATCGATCTGTCGGCGGAGATGGTGAGACAGGCGCGGCGATTGAACCCGGAGATTCCTTTTCAACAAGGCGACATGAGCGCTCTGAGTGAGGTCGAAGATAACGCTTATGGAGGGATAGCGGCCTTTTATTCCATCATCCATATCCCTCGTCCCTCAGTGGTCGAGGTTCTGCGCGAGATGAAGCGAGTGTTGCGTTCGAGAGGGGCGCTTCTGCTTACGTTTCATATTGGGCAGAAAACTCTTCACCTGGATGAGTGGTTGGGCGAGGAGGTGTCTCTGGACTTCCACTTCTTCGAGACAGAAGAGATGAAAGCTTATCTCAGCGCGGCGGGCTTTGAGCTGGAGGAAGTAATAGAAAGAGACCCGTATCCCGACATAGAGGCGCAAACGCGGCGCGCCTATGTCTTCGCAAGAAAACCATAGCTGGATAGTCTTAGAACAGCGCGCATCGGCGTCATCATCGACTAAGAGAACGTTCAATCGTCGCCTGGAAATACTGAAAGGATTTGTATTTCCCTCCACATGATTCGATCAAACGCGCCGGGGAAAATCAGAGTCAGAAACTCCTGTGTCCCCATGCCTTCGGCTTCGAATACGGCTACTGGCGCCGGAACGTATTGCGCGTAACAAGTCGAGACCCGGCCTCTGGTTACGCTGGCGGCGATCTCGGATTGCAGCTCCGTCTCGCAGATGACTCTGATGGTCAGAGTGGCTCCGGTGGCGTGGCGAGCCTCGACGCGAGGTCCGTCGCCGCCCGTGACTACCGTGGCATCGCAACCGGGCGCGAATTGATAGCGAATGGCGTAGCGGTGACGTTTTTTAGCGGTGAATTGATCGCGTACGATCAGGCGTCCTGGCAGGTCGGCAGCCAGGTCGGGTTTGAGGTAGAGCGCCGATCGGGTATGCGTCACTGGGTCGCTGAGCCGTTCGTAACCGTCATGCGAGCCTTGAAAAAAGACCGCGCCGTTGCGTTCGGCGAATTCATGCAACCGGCATTTCGCGGCCGTGCGCCACGAGAACGGCGTCGAAGTGGCGGATTGGGGTTGGTCATCAACCATGACGGTGTTGTGCGCGGCGGTTGAGCGGAATTCGTCTCGAGTCTTCGGGTCCGCGGCGTAAACGAACGTGCCGGGATCAACCAGCCAGGTTACGCCGCCCGACGCGAATTCGATCGAGAGCGCGTCCGAATGCGCATGCCCGCAGCCTATCTCGGCGCCGTGAGGCCCGCAATCAATCAACACAAAACTCGAATTGCTGCGCCATCCGTCGCGCATCACGAAATAGCCGCCCGACTTGAATCCCTTGGAAATCTCGCGCGGCGGTTCGGCCCTCAGCCGGTCGTAGCCTTCGACACCTTCCGGACCGATCATCCACAACATCTCCGCTGGCGCCGCCCCCGCGACATGTTTCCAATCACCGCGTTCGAGGACGGCCGCGCCGATGGCCAGCGTGTCGCGGAAATCATTAGCCGCCCGGGCGGAGAATCTGATCAGTCGCCCTCCGTCGTCGTCGCCGACGAGCGGCGACGACCCGTCGGGACGCGTGATCCACATCAAGTGATCGAGCATCGCTTCGAGTTTCCGCTGGATCATGGCCTCCGCCTCGCGATGAATCATGCCGCCGTCGGCCCGCGCCAGCGCGAAGAGATGCGTATAGATGTCCGTCGTGTAACGGTGGTAATAAGACGATTGCTCGAAATAGACGCCGTCCGCGCGCACTTGTTTCGTCGCCTGGTCAAGCAGTATCTGCAGCCCCAGATTGCGCCACCCTTCGGCCCGGTTCAGCTCCGGCAGCGCCAGGCTCAGGTAGAACAATCCCAGAGCCTCGCCGGTCAGGTGCGTGTTGGGGCTGAAATAATACGAGAGGTACCTCTCTATGTGCAGCCCGTGCGCGATCAGCGATTTCAGCAGCCGCGCGAAGAATTCGGGCGTGATCTTACCGGAATCAACGCACAGGCCCAGCGCCCACAGCCACGCGATTGATCGGAACGCGACTTCCAAACTGGAGGCCCAGTTGACGCCCATTCCCACCGGATTGGCGTCAATCCAGGCGGAGACCTGGTCAACGAACCCTGCGGCGAAACGATCATCGCCAGTCAGCCAATACGCCTGGCCCAGCGTGACGAAATGGGCGTGGCGGTTCAATTCCCAGACGACTTTCGGATCGCCGCCGCCCAGCGGATCGAGCGGATGCAGCTTGCTCCAATGCAGGAGCGGGGCGCGTTTGGATGAGACCGGATCGAGCCGCCAGTCAATCGGCGAATCGGGCGGGTCGCCGAAACTCAAGGCGATGTGGCCGAGCAGGGAGAACATTCCCGCAAGAGCGGCTTCCGCAATATCGATGATGGCGTCGCGTTCGTCGGGGAAGCGACGGTTCATCACCTCGACAATCTCTCTTCGTTGTTCGAGCGAGGGCAGGAAGCGTCGGCTCTTCGCCCGCAGACAGTGGCGCAGCGCGTCGGCCGCGCATCCGCCGCGCAGGACCGGATTGAATTCCCCGAAAAGCTCGTCGTCGCTCATCTCAGCCGAGCGGCCGAGCAGCAAGCGGTCACTCAATATGGCGAATCGCTGGCGTAAGCGAACCCGTAATTCATCAAGACTTACCCCGCGAATTCTGTCGAGTTGTTCAGGACTGATCCGTACAAGCATTTGAAATCCGATCTAGTTTTGGCGCCGCATGAGCCATTCGCCTTCCAGCCTGGTTAAAAACATGTCGCCTTGATAGATGGCCTGTAAAATCTCCGGATTCCTGGAGTGCGTAAGGGTCCAGGGGCCGCCACAGTTAAAGAAACAATATTTGTCCGAGAATTCCTGGGCGAATTTAGGATCGAGTCGTCCGGATAACGCAATCGCTCCATTCTTCCATCCATGATAGAAGAGATGGTCGAGCACTTCGCCGTACGACTTCCTCCGCCCTACAATCTGCAAAACCTCGCCCATTCCGTCCGCGCTCAATTCGTAAAGGTACCAGCCGACCATCTCGCCGTCGGCGTTGTGGAGCGCTACTTTGCGCAATTTGCCGGGGCGCGCCAGTTGATCGGCCTTCGCCAGCAACCAGAACAATGAACCGGGGTCGTAATCGGGACGCAGCGCGTAACTCGACGGGAATTGAGCGATACCAGCCAGTAAAGTCTCCTGATCCAAATCCTTCGCGTGTAGAGAGGCGACTGGTTTGCCAAAACGATGCGGCAACGCGCAGCTTGCCATCGCGTCTACTATCGGACACAGAGGACTGAGCAGCGCGGCGAATAGCCTGAGCAACCTGTTCTTCCGCGCCAGGAGGCGCAACACATACCGGCTTGGCCTCAGCAAGCGCACCCAGTTGATACTGTATGCCAGCGCCGTAGCGCCGCCGAGGCCCTCCCAAATTTTGCGGCCCAGGGCGCCCGCGCTGTCAGTCAGCGACAGATCTTGCGGGCCTGAAAAGAATGTCTTTAAAAGTTGTACGCCTGCCAGCGTCGAACGACTGCCCGGCTCAACCATAAAATGCATGCTGGTGGCCGCCCGGATGGGCCGCCCGTGTAACAGCATCCGCCGCGGAATTATTCCGATGAATCCAACAATGGCGCCGTCGCCGGTTTCGTATACTAATGACCGTATCTCTTCTTCAGTTCCATCTTCAGTCCATGGACTGTGAAAGAACGTCTCTTCAAAGTAAGCGCTCAGATTCGATGACGAAGGCGCAGTCTGGCCGTTATTGAAGAAGACCTTTTGAAATAGATTAACGACTTGCGGAATGTCATTCTTGGTAAACGGGCGTATCGAGTTCATCTTCTATACCAGTTGGCAAAAATATGAAGAC
>DATEMG010000621.1:0-13150 GCA_035275805.1 Blastocatellia bacterium | reverse complement strand
CATAGCTCGAAAAGTAGTTCTGTACGTCGGACTACTGGTCGCCGCGCTGCTCTTCTTGTTCCCGCATTGGAGAGTGTCTGTGGGGATACTGAGCGGAGCTCAGGTGCTTGAACAGGACATCGGACGGGGTTTTATTGCGTTTCCGCCGGTTCAATTGACGGGGGGAATCGCCAAGTTCGTCGTCCGTATTAACTATGTTCGGCAAATCGCGGAGGTCGCGCTCGCGCTGCTGTTCACGTTTGGGGTGATGCTGGCGCTAAAGAAGGCTGCGGGAGGCAGAAAGCAGAATGTTGAGTAATAGCAATCGAGCAATCAAGGCCCTCTTGCTCCTATCGGCGCTCGCGCTCCTAGCCGGATGCAAGTCGAAGCCGCCGATAACCGGGCCAAAGACTGGCTACATGTACTCCAATGACGATTCCGCCAGGTACGTAGAATGGGCGCAGGCGGGGCAGAGACTTGAAGGGGAAATTCAGACGTGGGACAGGAAGTCCGACGGCGAATTTGGGGTCACTTTGTTCTCTTTCAACGGAACATTGAGCGGCGATAAAGTCAGCCTGACTTTGAATGGGTCGAGTTCCCGGGACGGCTATCGGATGATAGACAAAACGATTATAAGGGCGCTTGTAGGGAACACCTTGACGTTGCCGCCGATGAACAGGACGGACGGGTCGGAGTCGGTAGTATTCCGCCGGGCGACGATGGAGGAATATCTCGACGCCGCTTGGAATCTCCAAAAACGCGCAAAGACGACGAAGACCGCCAAGTGATATGACCGACGAACCCGACAAAGCAGGGAAAGGATTCACCCAAATGAAACGAATTGTTGCATTCATCTTTGGCCTGTTGCTCGTTGGTTGCAGCGCAACACTACCGCCGCCTACTAATTTGGCGGTGTTGATTACCCTGTCGTCGCCGACCCCGACTTTGATTTCCGACTATGAGCCGACGTGGCAGCCGGTGACCATCACCGGCAAGGTTGTAGGCGTGAGTGACGGCGACACGATTACCGTTCTCGACGCGGGCAACCAGCAACACAAAGTCAGACT
Organism: Blastocatellia bacterium; assembly: GCA_035275805.1. Taxonomy (GTDB): domain Bacteria; phylum Acidobacteriota; class Blastocatellia; order RBC074; family RBC074; genus JAJVID01. Next base: position 12,104 of record DATEMG010000621.1, on the reverse strand, counting down.
CGTCGGCATAGACGCGCCGGAGAGCGATCAGGAGTACGGCAGCCGCGCGAAGCAGAGTCTTTCGGATTTGGTGTTTGGCAAGACGGTCACCGTGTTCACTTTGGCGAAAGACCGATACGGGCGCGTGCTCGGCGGCAAGTTGGATGCGAATGAGCGGCGCAGACATTCACACGGTCGGGCAGTTGTTAGGCCGCAAGGACGTGAGAACGGCGGCCAGATATCAGCGTTTGAGTCCGGCTTTTCTGACTGAAGCCGTGGGCAAACTCGATGCGGTTTTCGGCGCAGCTCTGGGGCTAAGCGAGGGTGAAAATGGGGGAGGACATTACCAAGACGTTACCGCAAATTTATCGCTGACGGATGGAGCGGACAAAAGTGGCTGATTTTACTTGCGATTATGGTAAGCGTGTGGGCTACTTGTACACGCCGCGCGAATCCCTTCCAAGCGCACGATCTACCGTCAGCGTCCGTCAAACTTTACATTCCTGTATGCGATCCAGAAATAGCTCTATGAATGAAGACCTATAGAGGTTTCCTCCAGGCGACGAATGGCAGCAATCGCTAGACGTCCTTGAAATGGCCTTTGCGGCCAGGTCGCGCGGATACGCAATCAGGCGATGACTGCGGTTGAATGCGGAACTGCCGAAAAACATCACTGAGCCAATTTCTTCATCAATTCCTGCGCCGGCGCGAAATTCGGATCGATCTCCAGGGCCTTCCTGCAGGCCTCCACCGCTTTGTCCTTCGTTCCCTTACGCCAGTAGATTTCACACAATCCGGAGTGAAACCGCGCTTCCTTCGGATGAAGTTCGAGCGCCAGATTGACCAGAGCCAGCGTGTCGTCAACCCTGCCGGCGTCCAGCCATTTGCGCCCTATCTCCTCCCACAGGATTTGTGGACTGGCAAAGCCGCCCGCCTCAAGCTCCAGCGATTTTTTAAAGTAAGGCAACGCCGGTTCCAGTTCGCCGCCGGTGTTTTCTCGCAAATACTTGCGCCCTTCTTCGCCATGTTGGTTTATCAGCATCAGGAATAATCCCCAATTCCCATTGGCGCGCGCGGATTGCGGATAGAGTTCGACCGCGAGTTTGACCGCTTTGACTCCAGCGCCTCCGCTCTGATTGGCTAATAGAGGGGAGAGGAAGTCAGGATAGACTTCGGCGTTCGCGAGAAGCGGCTTCAGTCGCCGGCCAATCTCATTGAAATCAGAGTCGGCTGTGATCTTCAGGGTTCGCGTATAATCATTCCAGGTCCGCGTCCAGTCTGCATTCCATTTCGCGATCAGTTTTTCAAAGGTCTCATTGAATCGCAGTTCCTTCGGGAATTTCGGTTGGGATTGATAGAGTTTGATGTAATCGGCGAAAAACGAAATCGCGCCCATCCGGTGATAAATCTTATAACCCTCCGCGCCGTATTTTTCATGCAGTTTAGCGGCCATAAATGACCCGACTTTTAAGTAAGCCGAGCCGGCGACAGGATGGAGGCCTTCATCGATGGCTTTGAAAGCGGTTTGATAATCGGATTGCAGCGACCCGAGGTTGACACTGCGATTGACATATTCAAAGGCTTTCAAGAGCTCCTGCGGGTCATTGCTAAAAGGTTCCCGCCGCCTGTCGAACCAGGCCCCGCCATAATCGAAGACACTCTTTAATCCATTATAAAAAGCCTGCCCGGCCTGATCCCTGGTATAGGTAGGTATCACCCATAACTCGTCCGTCAACAATTCGTAAAGCCGTTCTACGATTGGGGGGTATGCGTCGTGTGTATTTGCGGCGAAGGCGATGGCCATATTTTTCGACGGGAACCTGTATAACATCGTGCTGGTTCCAGATTGCGCCCCGCCATGCCAGGGAGACCATTGCCCATTCAGCGCCAGGTACCACCACCCCAGCAGATAATCAAGCGCCGCATAGCGTCCATTCTTCATCGTATGATGTGTGTACATCGAATCGAGGGAATCTTTCGACAAAATCGCGCCCGTATCGACGCCGCGCGACCATTTCAACAGATCGGGGACAGTGCCGATCAGGCCCCCGCCGCCGAATCGCGAACTGACATCGATGAACTGAGCGACTTTGACGCCGTCTTTGGTTCGCTCGTAAGTTCGTACCCTGTTCGGAATCAAGTCCCGTTCGCTGTTCATTCGCGTGTCGTTCATTCCCATCGGCAGGAAAATATTCTCTCGCAGGTAGTCGTTGAACGATTTGCCGGTCACCTCCTCGATCGCGGCGCCCAGCAGGTTATAGCCGCTGGTGGTGTATTGGAACTTCGTGTCGGGTTCGGTTTTGATCGGATATCGGGCGATGCGCTCGACTACTTGTTTGGGCGAGACATATTCCGGGCCGATGCCAGAGCCGTCCGGGTTGCCGCCCGTATGGGCGAGCAATTGTCTCACCGTGATCGGCCACTGCTGTTTCGGATAGTACGGAACATAAGTCTGAATCTCTGCATCCAACTTGATCTTGCCTTTTTCCACCAACTGCAGGATCGCCACGCTGACGATGGGCTTGGTAATTGAAGCCAGGCGGTAGGCCGATTCGGGTTTAGCCGGCGTCTTGTTTTCCAGATCGGCATAGCCGAAGCCTTTGACCCATTCATAGTCGCCTATGTAAAAACCGATAGTCAGGCCCGGAATCTTATCTTTCTCCATCTGCTTGCGAACGAAATCCTCGAATACCTTCAGCTTCTCGGCGTATTTATCGGTATTTTGCGGAGAAGTCGATTGAGCAATCGACGGAGCGGGCATTGAAAGCGCAACGATATAGAAAAACAAAACTGTAATCGCTCTTCTCATAGTTCTTCCTTTCTGTGGCGACACTTCGCGCCGCGGTTCGTTCGAGTCTTCGTCGCCTAGCGCACGCTCCGGCCTCTTGCCGGGCGGCTCTGTCGCGCGAACAACATATTGATCAGCAAACTGACCAACGCGCTCGCCAGGAATACAATCACAGTCAGCAACATTGCCCGAGTGCTTGCTTCTCGATTCTTCTGCTCTTTCATTTTGTCCTCTCGGGGCGCCGGGTGATTTATTGTCCGACGCCACAGTCCTGGCCGGTTACACTGCGGCGGCTGCTATTTTCCTGAGTTGGCTCCGGCTCCGGAGTCGCGACCGGCGGGGCAGATTTTGCCGACTTCGCCGGGGTGAGTTGATTGAATTACCTCGCGGCGCCCGTCCCGCAGAAACCGGCTACAAGCAGCAAGGTGGATGGCTCTTCTCAAATTACGAAGAGGCTGTGTCGCGTACGGGCGCAACGAGAGAGAGATGAATGCGAGGATGTAAGCAAAAATGGGAAAGAGAGGTAAAGAGCGTCAAACCCAGTCTCTTTGCCTATTTTTGCTCTTTTTGCTTCCCCTTGCCTCCTTCTTACTGGTCCTCATTAAGATCATCCGGAAAAACCCGATCGCAGCGCCTTCGATAGATTAAGCAACCCAGCGGCCACGTCTTCCGTTTTTACCGCGAAGCCGAGCCTGAAATGGCGCGGCTCTTCAAAATACTTTCCGGGGACGATCGAGGTCTCGAAGCGCCGCAGCATGTCGTGAAGCGGTTCGCTGTCGCCGTGGTTCTTCAACCGCGGGAAGACGATCATCGAACGCGGCGGGACGACGCTGTCTAGAACATCCTCGTGCTCGCGCAGGAATTCGCGCACTAACGTCATGTTCGGCTCGATCATCGCCCGCGTGCGCGCTTCGAGTTTGTCGAGATGTCGAAAAGCCGCGGCCGACAGCGCGTCGCTCGGCATCGAGCCGACCACGCCGAAGAGGTCGTTCAACCTTCTCATTCTCTCGGCCAACTCCGGTTCGCACAGGATCCAGCCGCATCGCAACCCGGAAAGTCCGTAACTCTTCGTCAGACTGCCGGTCGTGATGAACTGCGGGCCGAGAGAGGCGGCCACCGGCGGCGCGTCCTCAAAGAGGATGTCGCGGTAAACTTCGTCGACCAGGACGCGCGCGCCGGCGTCGTGGGCAATCTCGCCGATCTCCCTGATTGTCGCCAGATCGACCACAACCCCGCTCGGATTGTGCGGGCTGGTGATGACGATCAATCGGGTTCGCGTCGTTATTAATCGTCTCACTTCAGCGACGTCGATCCGATAGCCGTTCTCGAAGCCGCGCGCGAAGCGTTTGACATCGGCGCCCAGATATTCCAGCGCGCTGAGCAGAGGCTCGTAAGCCGGCCGTTCGACCAACACTTCGGCGCCGCGCTCGATCGCCGTCGCCATGGCCAGGAAATTGGCCATCGAGGTTCCTTGCTCGGTCACGACCTGATCCGCGCTCACGCCGTATTTTGCCGCGATGGCCTCTTTGAGCGGCCCGTAGCCTTCCTCGTTCTTGCCGTTGAGTCGCACATCATCCATCGTAATCGGCAGGTCGTTCAGGTCGCAGCCGAGTATGCCGCTGTTCGCCAGATTGTAGCGAGCGGCGGCTTGGCGCTTCGCCCAGGTTATATAAACGCTGTTTTTCATCTTTTACCTCGGAAAATGGCGCCTCAGCCATCTTTCATTTCGCTCTTCCTATTTTTCAACCGCCTCCACAAAAAGAAGATCGGCGCGCCCGCCGCAATGATCAACGCCCCGATCCGCGCGTTATTCCAATCGGCGTAGAATGTGTTCGCGACAATGCCCAATCCCGCGGCGACGAAGAGAATCGGCGTGAGCGGATAGAGCGGGACGGGCTGCGGGCGTGGGGCTTTAGGCATCGTGCGGCGGAAGACGATCAGCGCGATCCCGGCTAGCGCGAAGAATATCCAGTCGGCGAAGACCGCATACCGGACCAGTTCGTCGTACCGGTTCGAAACGGCGAAGAGCGAGGCCAACACGCCTTGCAAAAGTATCGCCGCCGTCGGCGCATGAAATCGCGGACTTAGCTTGCCCAAAGACTCGAAGAAGACCCCGTCCGCGCCCATCGCGTAATAGACTCGCGGCGCGGAGAGCAGGGCCAGGTTCATAAAGCCGAAAGTCGATATGACAATCAGAAAACTGATCGCTTTCGCCCCGAACGGTCCGGCCAATTTCGCCGCTACGTCGGCCGCCGGAGTTTCAGTCGCCGCCAGCGCCGGCGCGGTGAGCGTATGAACATAAGCCACATTCGCTCCCACATAGACCACGATCACACACAACACGCCGATCATAATCGCGCGCGGCAGGTTGCGCAGCGGGTCGCGCACTTCCTCGGCGACGAAGTTCAGATTCTGCCATCCGCCGTAAGAGAACATGGTCGGCACAAGACCGGCGAAGAAGGCCGAGACCAGTCCGAAACCGCGCAGTTCGGGCGGCGCGAGCGGCGCGAGCGTAACGCCCGATTGTTTCGTCAACGCGAACGCGCCGGCGATCAGCGCGGCGATGGCGAGGGTTTTGCCGAACGTGATGACGTTGATCAGAATCGCGCCCGGTTTGATGCCCAGCGCATGAAAAGCCGCCAGCCCGAGCAGGATCGCGACCGCGAGCGGCGCCACGAAATTTTCGGGCAGGTCGAGCAACGGCCTCAGATATTTTGCGAACGCGACGGCGACCCCCGCCGTCGCGCCCGATTGAATGATCAGCAGCAACGACCAGCCGTGCAAAAACGCCACGAGCGGATGAAACGCCTCACGGAAGAATGCGTATTGCCCGCCTACGCGCGGCATTACCGTGCTCAGTTCGGCAAAGACAAACGCGCCGGCCAGCGCGATCAGCCCGCCCGCCACCCACACGGCCAGGATCAAAAACGGCGTCTTGACCGTCTGCGCGACTATATATGGGTTAATGAAGATGCCCGATCCGATGATGCCGCTGATGACGATCATCGTCGCGTCGAAGAGGTTGAGCTTGCGGGCGAATTTCATAACTTATCCGCAGCGGTTTTCATGGTGGTGAATAGCCACAGAGGGCGCCGCAGAACACCGCAGGACGTAAAGATTTCTCTGTGCTCTGCGGCGCCCTGCGGTGGCTAACAGTCTTCATGCATCAGGAAGCGCTCTGATGACATCGAGCATCTCGTCATGTACTTTGCCGTTGGTACAGAGGAGGCTCGGCGTATGGTTGTCGAACGGCGAGCCGTCGAGTTTCGTCACGCGCCCGCCCGCCTCTTCGATGATGACCCAACCGGCGGCGGTGTCCCACGCGTTCAGGCCGTACTCCCAGAATCCTTCCACTCGACCAATCGCCACATACGCCATGTCAATCGCCGCCGCGCCGAATCGCCGCACGCCTTGAGCGTGTCGCAAAAATTCGCGCCAGGCGGGCAAGTATTCGTTCATCCGCTCGCGCACGTCGTAAGGGAAGCCGGAAACGAGCAGCGACTTTTCGAGCCTCTCGACGTCGGAGACTACGATCGGTTGGCCGTTGCAGGTCGCGCCAGCGCCGCTTTCGGCCGCGAACATTTCGTCGCGCGTCGGGTCGTAGATCACGCCGGCGACCGACCGTCCCTTGTATTCGACGCCGATCGAGACGGCGTAACACGGAAACGCGTGAGAGAAGTTGGTCGTGCCGTCGAGCGGATCGATAATCCAGCAATATTCGTCCGAAGAATGCGCGCTCACTCCGCTCTCTTCGGCGAGGATTCGGTGGTTCGGGTAATGAGACGCGATCAGCCCTTTGATGTGGCGTTCACTGGCGAGGTCGGCCTCGGTGACCAGATTGATGCGACCCTTGTGTTCGATTTGAAAACCGCGCGCGGCGTAATCCTGCAGGATCGCGCCCGCCTCGCGCGCCGCGCGCATAGCCAGTTCGAGCATTCGGCGCCTGTTCATCCTTTCGTTTGTTCGAGACTTCGACTAACGATACTAGCCGCGAGCAGCGGAATCATCAACTCGTGATGCCCGGTGACGCTATGGCCGCGCCCCGCGCCGCCGGCCACCGGACGCCGTACGACGTTAGTCAGCGGGCGATAATGCTGGATGAAGTCGAAGTTGGCCGTGGTGAAATCCTGAAGCGAAGGGCCGAGATTGCGGACGACGGTCACGGCTTTCAAAAACACCTCCGGCAGCGTCACTGCCGAACCCACGTTCAGGTAAACGCCCCCGCCGTCCAACTCTTTAACCAGCGAGGTGAAGAGCAGGAAATCGCGGTAAGTCGCGGCGCCGATCGCCGCGCCGTCCGCGTGAGGGTGTATGTGAATTATGTCGGTTCCGATCGTGACGTGAACCGTGACGGGGATTTTCAAAAGGTAGGCCGCATGCAGTATTGAGTAATCGGCGTATTGCGGATTCATCTCGACCAGACTGCGGCCTATCGACTCGCCTATGCCGCAATCTTCGGCGGCGGCGCCGCTGATCGCCTCGTTAATCAAACGCCCGGTCTCTTCGGCCATTCCGAAAGCGCCGCTCTCCAACGCCGCGTCGACGTCTTCCGAGGTCCATCCCGCGACGGCGATCTCGAAATCATGAATCACGCCCGACCCATTCATTGCGATGGCCGAAACAAAACCGCGCCGCGCCAGGTCGATCAGGACCGGCGCCAGGCCGGTTTTGATGACGTGGCCGCCGACGCCCCAGATGATCGCCCGATTTTTGGATTTGGCTTCGACGATCGCATCGGCGATCGAACGGAGCGTATCTGCCGCCAGGATGCGGGGCAGGGAATCGAGCATCGCGGCCGCGTTGCGCGCTTCGTCATCGCTTAAAGGTTTGGCAAAGTCGCGAACAGTGACTTTGCTCGGGCGCGAGGAGAGTGGATAGGTCTCGACGCGCGACAGATCAATCGGTTGTTGTCGGTAAATTGACATCTTTTACTGCAATGTGAATTGGAAGGTCAGAACGCCAACGATTTTGGCCGGGAGGCCCGAATGCTTTATCGGTTCGAATTCCCACTGTCTGGCCGCTTGCAAAGCCGCCTCACGCAATAGCGGGTGCCCATCGATAAATGAGGCTTCCGTCACTTTGCCATCTTTAGAAACTATGACGTGAATTCTCACTGGGCCTTCAACTCTCGCGGCTTTCGCGTCTGCCGGATAGATAGGCTCCACTTTTTTAATCGCTGAGGCATGCAACACTCCGCCGGAGACTCTGATAGCGTCCTTGGGGACTGGCAAAGGCTTGGGCGGCGGTGGCGGCCCGGCGATTTTGTCTTTTGGGGATTTCTCGATCAGCTTGAATGAATCGAATAATCTGGAGATGGTTTTCTGGTCAACTCCCGGGTGGAGCCTGAACGCGAAGATCGAATAGAAGTCACGGCCGTTCAGTAAGACCCTGATCGCGCCGGTCAGTCCTCCCTTTTTCAGCGCATACTCGCGCCATTGGCGACCGTCAACAACGATATTTGTTTCACCAGTGATTTCGACACTGAGGGATTCTACGATGATGTTGGCATAGGATTTGTAGAAGTCGCCTTTTTTCCACTGGGAATAGAGTTCCTCAGGTGGCTGGTCCCTGGAGACAATGCAGGCGATCCCATCGCCCGCCGCGGTCAGGGTGTAAGTCATAACCCCGACCTCCTTTTTAGGTTCACCTGGGAGCGAAACCTTGAAACCGCCTTCTGGCTCGGAAACTTCACGCCATAGGGCCGATTCCGCGATCACCGAGCCGATCGCCGGGGCCGAATTGGGGGCTTTTGTCAGTCTGAAAGAATCGAAGAATCGGGAAACCTCCTCCGTTCCTTTCTCATTTTTTAAGACTAGGCCATACATAAAATAGATGTTGCTGCCGATTATGTACGCCCGGACAATGCCGATCCCGGCATTGCCGCGCAAAATGTACTCTCGCCCAGGATGGCCTTCGAAGCCGATCTTCTTTTCAAGCTCCAGCTTCATCCCGGCGCGAATGATGCTGTTGAGCCAACTTTTGAAAAGCGCAACTTGTAGCGCCTCGTCTTTTGGCGCGGATAGGAGAGGTTGAACCAGCAATTGGCAAACCGCGCCTTCGCCGCGAGCCATCCAGTGCTGGATATCGAGTCTCGGGTCATTCGGATTGAAAGGAATCTTTCGGGTGAAAGGCTCGCTGGGCATCCAGACTGTAAATCCCAAATCCGGCGAAGGAACCTCAAGCCAGGAGACCGGGCGGTTCAGGAAATCCGGCGGGAGCTCTAAGTTCCCAAGCGCCAATTTAAGCCCCGACATTGACGCCATATTGGCAGGCGCGGCCTTCGGCTCTTCAATCAACTGGAACGAATCGAGAAATCTGACGACCTGCTTCGATTCGAGTTGTTTTACGTCATTGGCTCCCGCAAAAATCACCGTGAGCATGTAAAGCCGCTGCTGGATCAGGTACATTCGGACACGCGCCATTCCGTCGTCCATTCCCGCCCTAAGCTCCCGCCCCGTGTATTTCTTGAAAAGGTGTTCTTTCTCGCTGATCAACTTGCCGCGCCCTTTGCTGAGCAGCAAGTCGCGCATCACGTCGAGACTGGCGTTAACAGCCTCCGGGGCGTCGAAGGTGATCGGATAATCGGCGTACATAACCACGAAAGTGATTTGTCCCGAATTCGCGACGAAAGATTTTGTCGGGACCTTGCCGACATCGCCCTCTATCGTTTGGGATATTTCAAGCGGTTTCACGGGCATCGCCACCGCAAAATTCCCCGCTTCGTGTTTGAATTCCTGCCAGGCTTCGTCAGGAATATCGTCGGAGATTCTCACCCGGGGCGCGGGCGGCGGCGGCGACGTTTGGGCAAGATCGGCAGTTGCCAAAAAGAAGATGATTGACAAAAGGGCGGCGCCTCTGGGGAGGGGGTTCATTGTTTACTCCTGCGATAGGTTTAGGGACATAGCTCGTCCTCAATCAACTGGCAAATAATATGGCTCGCCGCGATATGGACTTCCTGAATGCGCGGCGTCTCATTGCTCGGGACTATCAACGGCAGATCAACCAGAGCGGCCACTTTGCCGCCGCCCGCCCCGAGCAGGCCGATTGTTTCGATCTCCATCGCGCGAGCCTGTTTGACGGCCTCGATCACGTTCAGCGAATTGCCGCTGGTCGAGATGGCGAGGGTGACGTCTCCTTTGCGCCCGATGGCTTGGATCTGGCGCGCGAAAATAAAATCGAACGAAAGGTCGTTTCCGATCGCGGTGAGCATCGACGTGTCGGTGGTCAGGGCCAGGGCCGGGAGCGCCTCGCGTTCGCGCCCCATTCTGAAAGCCAGTTCGGCGGCGACGTGCTGCGCGTCGGCGGCAGAGCCCCCGTTGCCGAAGATCATCAGTTTGCCGCCCGCGCGCATAGACTCGATGATCATCCGCGCGGCCCGGGCTACGTCCCGGCCCGATTGCTCGAAAAAGCGGCGTTTGGCGTCGATGCTCTCATCGGCCATAGCGCGAATTTTCTCTTCAAAATCCCGAAGCGTGGTATCGGCTTCTGCCCTGGGTCTGGTCATTAGAGGTCTTCTCTCACGGTAAAAGTAAAATCCTGTCGACCGATGCGGATTACATCGCCGGATTTGATCTCGGTTGAATTATGAACGCGCCGCCTGTTGACCCAGACGCCGTTGCGGCTCCCTTTGTCAGCAATCAAAAAGACCTCGCCCTGGCAGGCGATTTCGGCGTGATGGCGGCTGACGCGTTCGCTGTTGAGCACGATGTCGTTTTCGCTGTTTCGCCCTATGCGCGTCACGCGGCGGCGCAGCGTGTAAGAAGGGAAGCCGCCGGCGCAGATTAAGGTCAGGCGCGGATCGGGCGCATTCTCGTCCTCAAGTGGCGCAAGATCAGTGGCGGTGATCGCCTCGTCGATTTTCGCTTCGCCATCGTCGGTGGCTTGCTCCTCGCTCCCATTCGCCCGCTGCTGGGAGGCGCCGTCGTCATCGGGATCAGAACCCCCGAGCCCGGAGGTGACGAATTTTTTGGGAATGGCCTTCAGGATTTGCGTGTCGTGTAGTTTTTCAGGCGCGAGCGGCTTGTACCGCTCCGAGAGCGAAAACTTGATGAGCGAGCGGATGCGCTGCGTCAGGTAGGGCTGTTCGGCGAGAATCTCGGTCAGGTGGCCGCGCACGTCGCTCACCTCGTTGACCTGATCGAGGAACTCCTTGATGTCGAGTTTTTCGAAGAGCCGGACGCCGACGCCGAATTTGAGCATCGTGCTGACGGCGGTGGTCAGCGAACGGCAGGCTATGAAGCCCGCGCGGTCGGCGGTGAATTCGGTGCGGTTGATCCAATCGCCGAAGACCACGCTGTTGAGCAGTTTCCCGAAGACCGGCACGTCGGCGCCGAGCGGCCTGAGCAGAGTCCGCAACCAGATGTGCCCGGCCGCGATGTGTCCGATCTCGCGCCCGATGAAAAATTGCAGGTTGTCGGGCTCCATCTGATCCACCAGCGAAGACGTCATCACGACGATCGGCTGCTGCCACAGCCCGATCGTGTATATGTTCATCTCCGACTGGCGCTTGACGTAGATCGGCGCCTGCGGATGTGACAGTCGCTCGGCGGCCTTCGCGGCCAGGCCGTAAAGTTCGGGGAATTGACGTGGGCCTACCCGCACCATCGTTCCGAGGGCCGCGCGCTGCTGCAGCTTGACGCCGATGATGTAGACCGTCAGGCCGGCCAGAGTGATCAACAACGCTTTCAATGTCGAAGACCAGGTCTCGGGAAAAAAGATCGCGGCAAGGGCGTAAAGCGAGAGCAAGATGATGAAGGTCATAGCTAATGATAGAACTTCGCCCGCACAGCGGTAATCGCGCAGCCTCGCCGGACGATCTGAAATCAATTCACTTGCCATCGGGTAATAGACCTCAACCTGAGATCGCGGGACCTGCGAATTATAACAAAGGAGGGCTATTATCCATTTTCCATATTACATTTGTCATTAGAGATGATTGTTCTGAGGCAATGGCGAATGATAAATATAATATGGAAAATTACCCGCTTCTGGTTTTGCCCCCACACCGATTTCCGATTTTGCCTTTTGATTTCCTCTCCCCTCGCCTATCATTCGCGCGTCGTTCGCGAATAGCAATCAATCACAACGCTCACCGTCGATTTTGAATGGAAAAATCCACACAGACAACGCAAAAGGGGTTGATTCGCGGAATCCGGCGCTGGGACCTGGTCGCGGTGGCGATCAACGGGACCATTGGCGCCGGAATCTTCGGTTTGCCGTCAAAAGCGCAGGCGCTGGTCGGGCCTTATAGTGTGATCGCGTTCATCGCTTGCGCGCTGGTCGTGGGGCTGATCGTGCTTTGCTTCGCCGAGGTTGGCAGCCGGTTCAGCGAAACCGG